>JAMOMM010000338.1 GCA_027067085.1 Hyphomicrobiales bacterium | reverse complement strand
CAGCCCCTGTCAGCGTTGCTAAATCAATCAACAAGTCAGGCTGTTCTGCATCGGCCAAACTGAGCGCATCGGCCAGCACTAAACGTCCTTCTGCATCGGTGTTACCCACTTCAACGGTTTTGCCATGATGAGATTGCAACACATCACTTGGGCGAAACGCATCGCTGCCAATAGCGTTCTCAACCGCTGGAATAAGCACGCGCAATCGCACAGGGATTTTTGCGTCCATAATCATTTGCGCAAGGCCAAGAACATTGGCCGCACCACCCATATCCTTTTTCATCAGCAGCATGCCGCTTGAAGGTTTTATATCTAGGCCACCCGTATCAAAAACAACGCCCTTGCCGACCAATGTTACTTTTGGTGCGGTTGTTTGGCCCCATGTAAGGTCGATCAAACGCGGTGGACGAGATGACGCGCGCCCAACGGCGTGAACCATAGGGAATTTCTTTTCAAGCACAGCGCCTTTAACAATTTTCTTTTTCGCTTTGTACTTCTTTGCAAGTGCGCTGGCAGCGTCTTCAAGCTCTTGCGGACCCATGTCATTGGCGGGCGTGTTAATGAGGTCCCGGGTCAAGCCTACAGCATTTGCGATGCGTAAAATATCTGCTACATCTTGTTCTTTATTTGCAATGAGAATAACTTTTTTTGTGGGCAAGGTTTTGTACTGATCGAACTGATAGCAACCAAGCAGAAAACCCAACGATGCTGTATCAAGATCATCAAAACCACTTGCAAACTGATATTTTCCATCAGGAAGTGCTGCTGACAAATTTCCCGTTGAAAATGGATTACTCTGTGCGCCCACGGTGCCTTTGTGGTTTCCAGTGCCAAGACCAAACAAAACCACTTCCTTGTTTCCAGCACTATCAGGCACAATGAGAATCTCTCCATCATTGGCTTTAAAACCATTATCCTTCACCCAACTTTGTGCGGGCTTTGATAATGCGGCGACTACCGATTTCAGATCAGCTTTAGAGCACCCAATTATTGGGCAAATGCTTTTTGATCTCCTAAAGGCAATAAAGTGATTTTCGAACGTTGTCATATGGGGGAATCTCCTTGAATCAGTTGAAAATACAAATTTGTTGGGGAACTTAGCAAGTAAGAAAACGTGGTTAATAATTTATTGACGACTAATCGTCCATTATGAACTCTAAATTCGGGCGATGACTATTTGCCCACAGTTTGTCAGGAGTTCAATACATGCGATTTAACCAAGTTAAAAAGCGTACACGTAGCACACTTGTAGCAGGTGCCAGCATTTGTTTGGCTATTGCGGTTTCAGGTTGTTCGTCATCTGGATTTTCCAGTAAAGGCTCAGACCCAATTTCGACGGGAAGCATCGGTGCACCATCCTTGAAAGCAACAATTAGTTCGCGCAAAGATTGGCAAAAAGACCCGAAAAATTTGCGCAAAGGCATGGTATATGTGCGTCAGCTACAGGCGCTTGAGCAACACGATGAACAACTTCGAGTCCTTGAACAACTCATTGTTTATCATCCCGACAATACCAAATTGCTGACCTTTTACGGCAAGCGACTTATCAATCGTGGACAAACAGTCCAGGCCATTAAAATTTTACGTAAGGCAGAGTCTCGCGGTGAACGCGATTGGCGGCTTTATTCTGCTCTTGGATCTGCTTTAGATCAAACAGGCCAACATACACAAGCACGTCTTGAGTACCAAAAAGCTTTAGCCCTGCAACCCAATGAAATTAAAATTAAAAACAATCTTGCTATGTCTTATGTTCTCGAAGGCAAACTACCACGGGCCGAGAAAATTTTACGCGTTGCAAGTGAAACACCACGTGGGCGCGCCAATATTCGCATCCGTCAAAACCTTGCACTTGTTGTTGGCCTTCAAGGGCGTTTTGATGAGGCACGCGTTATTGCCAGCCGTGATTTACCACCTAAGCAAGTTGAGGCAAACATGACCTATTTAAGGGCAATGCTGGCCAAGTCAAACACTTGGAGCAAGCTTAAAAAGTCCTAAGCCAAAACCAAGTATCATACTTATTTAAGGCCTCCATTTTGGAGGTCTTTTTTTGCCGCAAAAAGTCTAGAGACCTCAAATAACCAATCAATAAAAAAGGCATCGAGTCTAAACTCGATGCCTTAAATGCATTCTATCTATTATTGGTTCGCAGTTCTAACCAAATGCAGTAATCATTGCTGGACCAAGTAGAACCACAAAGATCACTGGTAGGAAAAACAGAATCATTGGAACAGTTAGCTTAGGAGGTAACGCTGCGGCCTTCTTTTCGGCCATTTGCATACGTAAATCCCGATTCTCTTGGGCCAGCGTTCTCAGCGCTGTACCAAGCGGGGTACCATAACGTTCAGACTGGATCAAACTGGTGGTCACTGATTTAACCGTGTCCATATTAGTACGCTTGCCCAAGTTATCGAACGCTTTAATACGATCACCAAGGTATGAAAGCTCAGCATTGGTCAAAATCAGTTCTTCAGCAAGAGCTGGTGATGCCATGCCAATCTCGGCGGCAACTCTGGTGATCGCGGCTTCAATCGACATGCCTGATTCCACACAGATCAACAACAGATCCAATGCATCAGACCAGGCCCCTTGAATTGATTCTTGGCGCTTTTTGACCATGTTTTGCAAAAAGACGTTTGGTGCATAAAACCCTGCAGCTAGTCCAGCAAACGTCGCGAACAAACGCATAGTTGGCGAAATACGATCTGCAAATACCGTTGAAGAATAAAGAAACACGATAATCGAGAGAACAATTGGAACAATCGCACGTGCGGCAAGGAAGGACACCAAATGTTTTTCAGTTCGCAAACCAGCAGCGCGCAATTTTGCCCGTGAAGACTCAGCTTCCATCAACTTACGTAAATTGAGGGTTTCCACAATTTGCGCAACAGTACCTTTTGGCTTTTCGCGCAAACGTCCTTGGTTTAATTCTTTAGTGCGATTGCTGCGCATTTTTTGACGCTCAGCCGTTGCCATCTTTACTCGTGACTTCATTTTATCACCCTGCATCAATGGCGCAGTAAATGTCAGTATGGTGCCAAAAACAGAAACACCAACAAGCAGTGTTATAAAGTTTTGCGCATCAAGCAATGAGAACATAAAGTCGAGCATAAGGACCTAAACCTTTTCGGTATTATTTTTACAGCAGTGAGCCAAAATATGGTTTGCTGTTATTACTAAATTTTGAAATTAATCATTTTACGCATTACTAGAATACCCGTTGTCATCCACCCAAGGGCAACATAAGAAACTAAGTTGCCTGTTTCGGTTTCAAACAATGGATTTAGATATTCAGGGTTCAACATCATCATACCCCCGCCAATAACAAATGGTAGCGAGCCGATAATAGAAGCTGAGGCTTTAGCTTCCTGAGAAATTGCCTGAATTTTAGCTTTCATTTTTTTACGATCACGCAAAACAATTGAAAGATTTTCCAGTGCTTCGGCAAGGTTACCACCCGTTGATTTTTGAATAGACATCACAATAGACAAGAAGTTTACTTCTGGAAGTGGCACACGCTCTAGCATCCGCTCAACCCCTTGGTCGATAGGGATACCAACACGTTGGCCTTGAACCACTTCTGAGAATTCAGGACCAACTGGTGCTTCCATCTCTGTGGCAATAACTTTCATTGCTTCGTTAACTGGCAAACCAGCTTTTAGGCCGCGGACCATCACATCAATCGCATCGGCAAAAATATGCAGGAAGCGTTCCAAACGACGATTTATCATATACTTTAAGAACCAACGTGGGAAACCCAAACCCATTGCCACACCGCCGCCAAGGCAGATAAGTGGCGGCATACCCCAAACAAAAAGTCCAAATGCAGCCGCAACACCAGCACCAGCAGACAATGCCCAGAACATCCGAACAGGCATATCTAAACCTGCTTGTTTAATCATGGTCCGCAAGGTCATCTTCTTTTTCTTTTTTTCTTGGACAGCTTCAAACTTGGCCAAAGAATCTTGAATTTGGTTACGGCGTTTTTCTGTTTTTCCTTCACGCAATTTACTGACGAACCCGCCTTTGCTCGCCACGCTTTTGCCAGAGATTTGGGCAACGCGTTTTGATAGGTCTGCCTCGCCAGAAATTTGCGGCATAAAGATGGCTATAACGACACCGCCAACGGCCAAAAAGACGAGAACCATTAAAGAAACTTGGATCAGTAGAGGTGAAAATTCCATTTAGTTTTACCGTGTTTATTCAATTTAAGACTAAGACAACAATTCTGTAAAATTAGAATTCATCATCATCAGTGCGAACTTCTGCTGCTTCTAATGCTTCAGCCAAACGAGCTTCTTCATTGTAGTAACGTGCACGATCCCAGAAGTGAGGGCGAGCAATACCAGTTGAGCGATGTCGGCCAATAATTTTACCGTCTTTATCTTCGCCAACAATGTCATAAAGAAATAGATCTTGGGTGATGATTACATCGCCCTCCATACCAATAACCTCTGTGATGTGGGTAATGCGGCGAGAGCCATCACGCAAACGCGTGGCTTGGACGATGATGTCGATTGAACCAACAACCATTTCTTTAATGGTTTTTGATGGCAGCGAAAACCCGCCCATCGTAATCATTGATTCCAACCGAGATAAAGCTTCACGCGGACTATTGGCGTGAAGCGTACCCATTGAACCATCGTGACCCGTGTTCATTGCTTGAAGTAGATCAAAAGCTTCTGGTCCACGAACCTCACCCACGATAATACGTTCAGGACGCATACGCAGACAGTTTTTCACCAAATCACGCATGGTAATCTCACCTTCACCCTCAAGGTTAGGCGGGCGTGTTTCTAGGCGCACAACATGTGGCTGTTGCAATTGCAGCTCGGCGGCATCTTCGCAGGTAATCACCCGCTCATCTTCATCAACAAACGCTGTCAAAGTATTGAGCAAAGTGGTTTTACCAGAGCCAGTACCACCCGAGATCAAAATATTACAACGAACTCGACCGATGATGGCAAGAATGGTTGCCCCTTCTGGCGTAATAGAACCAAAGTTCACCAAGTCTTTAAGCTGCAGACGATCTTTCTTAAATTTACGAATGGTAATTGCTGGGCCATCAATCGCTAGCGGGGGAACAATAACGTTCACACGTGAGCCATCAGGAAGGCGCGCATCACATATTGGGCTTGCTTCATCAACACGGCGGCCAATTTGGCTCACAATACGTTGAGCAATATTAAGCAATTGAGCGTTGTCACGGAACCGAACATCGGTTTGTTCCATTTTTCCGTCGGCTTCAATAAAGGTCAGGTCTGCACCATTGACCATGATGTCGGCAATGTCATCACGTGCCAAAAGTGGCTCAAGCGGACCATAGCCCAAAACATCATTACAAATGTCTTCAAGCAAGTCTTCTTGCTCAGCAATCGACATCGCAACTTCTTTAAGCGTAATGATCTCATTGACGATGTCACGAATTTCATCGCGCGCACTATCACCATCCAACTGTCCTAGTTGGGTTAGATCAATCGCATCAATCAAGGCATTAAAAATGGTTGTTTTAATGTCGTAGTAATCGTCGGTTTTTGCCGCAGACTGGCCTTGAGCAGGCTTAACGTCTTGCTGAACAGTAATGTGTTGAGCTGGCTCTGGAGCCGCTGGCATGCCAAGGTCTGGAATTTCAGCACCTGTTACATCTAGCCCTTCAGCCACAGGTGCGCCGAACGGATCATCGCCTGGAATTGGTGCGTTTAGGCCGGCAACGTCTGGTAGAGCGGCTGGCTCTGCTGGTGGCTGCAACCCTTGTCCTGGCGCAGCGGTTTTATCTCCCCTTTTTCCAAACATCTATTTTTTTCCTAAACCTTTAAGTTTTTCCAAGATTGAAGGCATCTTCATTTTTGACGCTTTTTTCTGTGGTTCGCGCCCTGTTAGTTTTTCAGCTAACATAACCAATTGCTGCGCACCTTCGGCTTTAGCCGATACTTCAAAAACCATTTGCCCGTTAGAGCTTGCAGTACCAAAAGTGAGCGCATCATGTGGAATGACAAAACTTGGTGTGATTCCAACAGCTTTTGCAAATTCGCCAACAGGCACTTCTGGCCGTTTTGGCAATCCAACCTGATTAAGAACAATTATTGGTTCCGCATCATTTTTGCGGACAGTTTTTAAATGGTCGACTAAATTTTTGGTGTTGCGTAAACTCGCAAGCTCTGGTGTCGAGACGATAATAACATCATCTGCATGAGCAAGAGTATGCTTTGACCAAGGCGCCCAAATGTTTGGAACATCAACCACGACGTAAGGTACATTTTTACGCACAACATCAAGAACAGTTTCCAATGCGTCTTTTTCAACTTTTACATCACGGTCAATTGTGCTTGGTGATAGTAACAAGCTGAGTTTGTCGGTACATTTGGTTAAAAGACGATCAATCAGTACTTGATCGATACGGTCAGGCGCGCCAAGTGCTTCGGCGATACCTTGAATACCATCGCTGTTGAAATCCAACCCAGTTGTACCAAATGCCATATCAAGATCAGCAATAACAGTATCTGAAGCAAGTTTATTTGCGATGTACCAACCAACATTATGGGCAATGGTACTTGATCCAACGCCGCCTTTTGCACCAACAAAAGCCATCACTCGGCCAACAGGTTCAGCCCCTGGATCATCAAACATACCTGCGATCAATTCAATCAATTGCATTTCATTGATTGGCGCTACCATATACTCACTAATGCCAGCTTTGATTAAATCGCGATAAAGAACCACATCATTGATTTGACCAATGATAATAACCTTTGTTGTTGGTTCGCAAACTTGAGCTAAATGCCCCAATTCAGACATCACTTCATCGCGCGATTTTTTTGTTTCGACGATCAGAACATCAGGTGTTTGTTGTTGTTGATAAACCTGAATAGCAGCCAAAATACCACCCAGATGGACATCAAGATGAGCCTTAGACATACGGCGATCATTACCACCTGCCTGAATAGCTGTTGCCGTACTTTGCTCTTCGCAAAATGCATGAATATTGATCCGAGGAATAAGCGCAATAACTGATGAATCAGCTTGGTCGGAACTTTCTGGGGCGGGCATTGGAGCTGTTTGGTTCATCTTTTTTCTCGTAACTTTCTTTGCGTTTGCAATTGACGCACTTGTTATTTTTACGTCACTATTATTATTGTTGCGGCGTTATGATTTACCAGCACTGGTCGTTGACACAGTTGAATTTGAATCAGCAGGTGTCGTTGGACTTTTAGGTTTGCGATAATCATCAAACACACGTTCGCGGCGCATTGGATCGGATGGATCCATTGTTCTTGGCGTGACAAAGTCTTGAGGATTTGCAACTTGGGCCGCAATGTTATGCTGATAGCTACAACCAAAATCAGAATGCGGTAAATTTTGACCTGTCCGTGTGAATTTATCCGTCCAGTTACCGCATTTTTTGGTTTTGGCGAATTTACGTACAAAAGCCAACGAAACAGGTGAACCATGTCCACCAGCATAGGTGCGATGGCGAAGCTGGGCTGCTGACAAGCCTTGCTCGGTTAAAATTTGAGTTACTTGGCCAGCAATAGAATCTGCATTGACGCTGCCACCTGGACGCGCAATTGAAACACTGGCTGTGCCAGAATTTCGTGCCTGTTGGGCAAACCGTGTAACCGCATCTTTTTGCGCAATACTCATTCGAGATGATGACGTTGGTACATTAACTTTTACAGTACCTTTGACAACTTCAATTGGATACCGCTCGGAATAAGCTGTTGGGACATAATAGTCATCCTTACCACCTTCCCAATCAGAGGAACTACACGCACCTAATACGACAAGTGTTAGGACAGGGGCGGTTTTTAAAACCTTAACTGTAATCATACTTACTTTACTCATTGACTTAACTTCCTTTAGACCTGTCATTACTCAACAATGAAACCAACATTGCCGTGGTAGACACCTTTATTAGCGCCCGAGCGAGAGCCGAACACGCGGTTTAAGCGACCAAATAGAATTGTTTGTGTGTCTGTAGCGACAATCGCTTTATCAATTGGTGTCACCAACTGGCGCTCGCTTACAGGGTTTACGATATAAGGCGTTACGATAATGACGAGCTCTGAACGCTGGCTAGAGAAATCGCGACTACGAAACAGTGCACCAAGAACTGGTAAATTTTTCGCACCAGGAATACCGTTGATGGCTTGTTTGGTTTTCTCTTTAATCAAACCTGCCATTGCAAGAGACCCACCACTTGGTAACTCAACTGTTGTTTCTGCCCGGCGCACTTCAAATGCTGGAATTGAGAGGCTGCCAACAGTGATTGAGTTTTCAGGTGAAATGTCACTCACTTCTGTGTTCAATTTCAAGCTGATCCGACCATGAGACATCACCACTGGGGTAAAGCCAAGGGCGATACCAAACGGTTTATATTCAATCGTCGTTTCACCACCTGATTGAGACGTGGCGATTGGAAATTCTCCGCCTGCAAGAAACTTAGCTGACTCACCAGATATTGCCGTTAACGTTGGTTCCGCCAAAGTTTTGATAAAACCGTCTTTTTCCATTGCCCGTAAGACAGCGCCAGATGTATTAGCCGCATTGCCAACACCAAAGCTTGAATTAGATAATGTTGTGCCTGCTACTGAGAACGGATTGGAAGAAAATAAGCGAACTGTTGCATTGCCGATTGACTCAATTGCACTGGCATCGACACCAAACTGTTTCAAAACTTCACGTTGCATTTCAGCGACTTTAACTTTGAGCATGACTTGCTCTTTGCCTGCAACGGCAATAGTCGTTAGAACTTTTTTGGGATCATTAGTATATTTTGCGGCCAGATCAAAAGCTAACTTGGCTTGCGATGGAGATTTTGCAACGCCACCAAGAACAATGTTTTCACCGACGGTTTCAACCGTAATGGTATTGCCTGGAATGACGCGCTGAAGAAGTTTTTGCAGTGCTTTCATATCGCGCGCAACTTCAATATCCAAATTCAAAATCTGACGGCCATTCTTGTCAAAGAAAAACGCATTGGTTTGCCCTGGCTTTTTGGCAAACAAATAAGCTGTGCGCTGGGTGCGAACCACTGCTTCAACAATTTCAGGATTACCAATCAAAACGTCTTGCGCATTAGCTGGCAAGCGCACAACAATCGATTTGTTTAATCCAATACGGACAAACTGACCACCCTGGATTTGCCCAGCACTGGCACCAGAAGTTTGTTGTGCCAACACCAGCAAAGAAACGACAAGGATTGAAAGCATCCATTTTGTTTTTGCGATTATATTTGTCATACTCTTGCCCATTACGTTGGTTTGATAAGAATTAGTTTTGAATATTTTCAT
>JAMOMM010000337.1 GCA_027067085.1 Hyphomicrobiales bacterium | reverse complement strand
CCTTGTGCGCCAATAGGGGGAACAACGTGGGCTGCCTCACCGATGAGAAAAACTCGATTTTTCCCATAAGTCATGGCGTTCAGGCCTTCCATCGCAAAAGCCTTTCGGTCAGTAACTTCTGAAATAACGCCTAAAGCCCCATGTAATTCGCGCTGAATTTGACTGGCAAAGGCATCATCGTCAAGGCTCATAAGCTGTTCAGCCCGATCAGGGCGCACCATCCACACTAAACTTGAATGATTATCTGGCATGGGCACGGTCGTAATCGGTCCATCTTGCTTGTGGCATTCAGTGGACATATCATCGTGTGGGCCAGAGTGTTTGAACACCGCACCAATAGCAAACTGATCGTATGACCATTTAGCCACAGATATACCTGCAGAATTGCGCAAATTCGAATTGCGTCCATCAGCGGCAACGACCGCTTTAGCAACAAACTGCCCGCTAGATTTTGTTGAAACAATAATCTCATTGCCTTTAGTTGGGCAACTCAACGCCTCATCGACAACCAACTCAACGCCAAGCGCCTTGGCTTTGTCTAAAAGTGCTAATGACAATTCTGGCAATGGAACGTTCCAGCCAAAGGGTTCATCACTGAGTTCTTCACTGCTAAAGGTTACTTCATTGCCATCAAAATTGTGACCACTGTCATCTAGCAGCCGCAGTTTCATGAGGGGGCTGGAACAAGATTCCAAAACATCGGGCCATAGCTTGAGATGTTCCATCAGACGAACCGATGGTTGCATCATTGCTATCGTACGCGGGTCTCGTGAACCTTTAGGGGCTTTCTTGGGAAAGAAGGGTGAAATGACAACGGTTTTCACACCCTGTTCGCTCAATAAGCAAGCCGCAGATAAACCTGCTGGCCCACCGCCGACAACAATGACATCAAAGTTGCGTTCTGTTTCAGTATTTTTTTCCATGAGTCCATTTTGACCTTATTGATTACGACTGGACTATAGACCAAATGGTCACAGCAGTTTAGGATTTTTAAAACGAACAGACATAAGCGGGATTTGAGATGAGTTTTGAAAACATAAAGTTGGTTATTAAAAATAATATTGCAACACTGACTCTCAATCGACCAGAAAAACTCAACAGTTTCACCCAAGCAATGCACGAAGAAATAAAAGCAGCATTCATTGAAATTGAGAATCAAAGCGTGCGCGCTATGGTCATAACAGGTGAGGGACGGGCCTTTTGCGCAGGCCAAGACCTCGGCGACCGTGACATTGATGCAGAAGAAGAGTTTGACGCTGGCGACAGCTTAGAGCAAAACTACAACCCGCTTATTCGGAAAATGCATAACGCGCCATTTCCGATAATTTGTGCGGTAAATGGCGTTGCTGCGGGTGCTGGTGCCAACCTTGCTTTGGCATGTGATATTGTTGTCGCTGCCCGTTCTGCTAAGTTCATTCAGGCATTTGCTAAAATCGGCTTGATACCCGATGCAGGTGGCACATGGTCGTTGCCGCGAAAAGTCGGCCTTGCCCGCGCCATTGGATTATCGATGTTGGCCGAACCTTTAAGTGCTGAGAAAGCCTGCGAGTGGGGCTTGATTTGGCAGGTGGTGGATGATGATAAGCTAAGCCAAGAAGTAGAAAGAATGGCATTGCATTTGGCCCATCAACCAACCGTTGCTCTTGCCAATATAAAGCAAGCACTGCGCGCTTCGGCCTCAAACTCAATGTCAGAACAGCTTGACTTAGAACGTGATTTGCAATCAGCCTCAGCAAAAACCGATGATTTTCGCGAAGGCGTTGCTGCATTCCTAGAGAAAAGAAAGCCCGTATTCACAGGTAAATAGGGCCGTATTTCAATCAACTACTTTAAGAATAATGGGTTCTGTAAAGAAGACTTGTTGGTATCAAAGAAATGAACAGGCCGCAGGGTGAAGCCAAACCACATGGTTGGCATAATCTGAAAATCTTCAGGCCGTGGAATATGATGAAATCCAGTTGTGTACCACAGCACAATGTCTTCATTATCAATGCTTTCTCGATCACCAGCATAGTTCGGCAGACCCGTATCAATTTTAGCAAGGTTGGGATAATCACCCGCCGCCCAAAGCTCGTTTGGTTTATACTTAGTCATCCACAATGAACTTGCTGAAAACTGCGCCCGAGACTGAGCATGGTCATTGGGCGGCAGAAGGCTTTTCACCGTATGCCAAGGCATCAGCTCATAGCTTGGATGATTTTTCAAAATGGGCGTTTTTTTGTTACGGTTCTCCACCCGCCAAACTTCGCCATCAGTCGAAGGAGAGCAAGCGGTAATTGGGCTTTCAGTTTTTTGAACAAGGGTTTTTAATGTCCAAATGCCTTTTCGCCAACTCGATTTTGGCGCTGGTGTGCGTTCAAAGAAATCACGAACAAAATTATTTTTAGTCCCATCAACATCCAGATCAATCCGGTAATTGATATAATGGTCGTGGTATGGCGCAACCGTATAGGGAGCGACCAGTTCACCATATCGGGTTTCTTTTTCTGCCGTTGGAGAATCGACGTTTTTTGCCTTTGCAGACTTTGTGGCAACAAACCCAGATGCACCAATCCGAACCATGATATTGCCACGGGCTTGGAAAATGTAATCAGAGATATAATCGTAGTTGCCAACCGTTGTTGCAATTCTAACGACCAGCTCAATTTCAGGCACACCAGTTACAGTTTTTTTAGAAACATCCCAATGGCGCCATGCAGGGTCACCAACCGAGCGTTCAAATACGCACATGGCAGAAGGGGCTTTGTAAACTTTACCTGTATCACCAGGGAATAGCAGATCGACAAAAAACGCACTTTCAGGGCAATCAACACCAGGCTTTAACGAAGAGATTAAGTAGCCAAGGCCAAACTCTCCAGCATCTAGATAAGTGCGCATTTGCCAAGTCGGGTCAGGGTCCATATATGGCACAAACATTTCAGAAATGTTCATTTGGTAGGCGATGAGGCGCTTTTTACCGTTATCTTTGAACTTGATTAAAGACATAATCGCACCAGCACGGCGATCAGCGCGCACATGAAACGACCAGTTGCGCCACTCAACTTCCACTGCACCTTTGATTTTGATGTTCGAACCTTCTGATGCAGATTGAATGATTGGGTAAAGTGGTGGCTCAAGTTCAGGGTCTTTGCCAAAGCCTTTTGGCGCTTTAGGCATTGGAACGATTTCGCCCGTATCAATTACATCAACGACTTTACCTGCATTAGTATCAACAACGGCCAATACCCCTTCAATTTCGCGCGGCAAAGCAGGGTGGAGATTATCACGGGTGTCATAACACGGCACTTTCAATAACCGACGGCCCGCATTTGGGTCTTTTGAGAAAAAACCGGCTGAAAACGGCGTGCAAATAATGCCTTTATCAGAGGTGATGCCGCGCTTTTTCATCGCTGCTTTCCAGCGTGGGTCAGCAAAGGTTAAATCACGGGCTAAATCCCATTCCTTTTGCAAAATGGCAGGTTCAGCGCCTTTGATGAGCTTATGAGAAACAATTTTGTTTCCAGTAAGGTCGATGACGGCCTCATAGGTTTTGTTGTTTCTGCGCGTCACGACAAACGCTTTGCGGGTAAACGGTTGCCCGGGTTTCCATTTGAGAATATCAGCTTTTGCTGCTTCTAATAATGTGAGTGTTGGGTACAAAGTACCGTTGTCTACATGGCCCGCTTTGGTTAACAATGAAACAGATTGTTCCACTTCATCAGGCGTTAAAGCATCCATCGGGTGCGTGGCGACAAAACCTTTGTTCTCAACCTGATTATTGTCTGCAAATGACTGTGCGCTATAGCCTTGAGCGTTTAGTTGGCTGCTGGTTAATGCTGTAAACAAAGTCACAATTAGCATAGAAAAAGAACGAGATATTGACCGCATTAAAAGCCCCACATTTGTCAAAATTGATTCTTAAAAACAATGACATGCTGGATGTTGAATGGGCTTACGTCAATGTGACATGTCATCGAATTGTGAAATTTAAGTTTTACCCATTGCAAGATGCCGTTTCTCGTTTATAAGAACTGAAGTTCTTTATAAAGAACGATCAATAAGGTTTGAGCGAAATTGGTATGGAGGTTTGAATGTATAGCGGTGATATTAGTCCTGCTGACACGTTTAAAGCGTTGTCAGAACAAGAAGGGGCTGTGCTTGTAGACGTGCGCACACCTGCTGAATGGTCTTATGTTGGCATTCCAGCCATTGATGGTTTGGTCCGCATTCCGTGGCCCCCAACGCCAGACGCGCCAAATTTCGTAGAGAATTTTAGCGGATTTGGCATTCCAAAAGATGCTCATATCTATTTGATTTGTCGGTCTGGTATTCGCTCGGCCAGTGCTGCACATGAGTTGAACGCAGCTGGTTATAAGAACTGCTACAACGTTGCAGAAGGCTTTGAAGGCGATAGGGACGGGTTAGGGCATCGCGGCACAATCGGAGGCTGGAAAGTTGCTGGCCTTCCATGGATTCAAAGTTAAAAGATACAGAGTTAGAAAAGGGTTTAAGAAAACATGTCAGATAATTGGGGTGAATCAACAAAATTGGTACGTGGCGGATTGAACCGTTCTCAGCATGGGGAAACAGCAGAAGCGTTGTACCTCACGTCAGGGTTTTGTTATGACAGTGCTGAAATAGCGCAAGCGCGATTTAATGGTGATGATGAAGGTTTTGTTTATGGCCGTTATGGCAACCCAACCGTTGAAATGTTTGAGGAACGATTGCGCTTACTGGAAGGCGCAGAGGCATGTTACGGTACAGCCAGCGGTATGGCGGCTGTTTGGGGCGCGCTTTCAAGCCATCTAAAAGCTGGCGATCACATTGTTGCTGCCAAGGCGTTGTTTGGCTCATGCTATCAAGTCATAACCAATATATTCCCGCGATTCGGCGTTGATTTCACTTTGGTTGACGGTACAGACCTTGCCGCTTGGCAGGCCGCAGTCAAACCAAATACCAAAGCTTTCTTTTTAGAAACACCATCTAATCCCACGCTGGAACTCATTGATATTCAAGCCGTAGCTGACATTGCTCACAATGCAAATTCTCTTTTGGTTGTCGACAATGTTTTTGCAACACCAGTCCTGCAAAAGCCTATGGAAATGGGTGCCGATATTGTCGTTTATTCTGGCACTAAGCATATTGACGGGCAGGGCCGCGTTTTAGGTGGGGCAATTCTTTCGAGCGAAAAATTTAAAGAGGATCAATTAAAACCAATGCTACGCCACACAGGGCCATCATTGTCTCCGTTCAACGCTTGGGTAATGCTCAAAGGTTTGGAAACATTGAAGTTGCGGGTGAACGCCCAATCTCAAGCTGCACTGGAAATTGCGACAGCACTTGAAAGTCATCCAGAGATTAGCAAAGTTTTGTACCCTGCATTGCCATCCCACCCGCAAAATGATCTTTATAAAAAACAGATGTCTGGTGGTGGCACATTGTTAGCATTTGAAGTTAAGGGCGGCAAACAATCAGCCTTTGATCTGATGCGAAACCTCACCGTGATTGATATTTCAAATAATTTAGGTGATTCTAAATCTCTGATAACTCATCCCGCCAGCACAACTCACCGCGCTGTTGATGAGGAGGCGCGTGCCGAGATGGGCATCACCGAATCAACTCTTCGCTTGTCCGTTGGCTTGGAAGATGTGGAAGATTTGATTGCAGATTTAAACGGGGAGATGTTGTAATGAAAAAGCCCAAGCAAGACATTGGACCGGAACTAGGCAATGCTATCCAAAGATTGCGTAAAGCCTATAATATGTCACTGGGTGATTTGTCCGAACAGTCAGGTGTGGCAAAGTCGATTATTTCCCAAATAGAGCGCAATGAAACCAACCCCACCGTTGGCACTGTCCAAAAACTATCAAAAGCACTCGATACGACCGTTGATGAAGTTCTCAAACAAACCAACGTCGCCAACTTTATCGAGCATCAAGCCAAAACGGCTATTCCTATTCTAGAGAGCGAAGATGGATTGTGTAGACTTGCAATCATTGGACCGCTTAATTTAGTTGAGCATATCCAATGGTATGACTTTAACGCCAAAGCAGGCGGCGTTTTGGTTTCAGATCCCCATCAGGGCGGCACGATCGAACACCTTTATGTCACCAAGGGTATATTGTCGGTTACTTGTGGTGGAGAAACAAAACAAGTCAAACAGGGCGAATCTCTACGTTATCGCGGTGACGAATCCCATTCAATTACTAATATTTCAGATCAAGACGCACATGCAACCATGGTGTTGGTCATGCGGCCCGTTGGTATTTAGTGCCAGATAGTAAGCGCTTAAACAATAGAAACACGATGTCCCGTATGGCGCTCCAAGCGCCCAGCTAAATCAAGCTCTAACAGAACTGATTGTACAGCCTGAACACTGGCCCCTGTTTCTCTAACCAAATCATCAATAGATGTTGGTGTGGGGCTGAGCAATGATGTGACTTGTTGGTGAATATCTACCGCGACATCATCATCCATCATGACAAAGTCATCCTCTTCGGCAACCCCACCAAACAAATCAGTTTCTTTAACGTGGCGGTTGCCCAGCTGCTCAAGGGCATTGATGACATCTTGGGTTGATGTGATAATCGTCGCGCCATCTTGAATGAGTTTATTGGTGCCGCCAGCACGCGGGTCCATTGGCGAGCCGGGAACGGCAAAAACTTCGCGGCCTTGCTCATTGGCCAACCGCGCCGTGATAAGCGAACCAGAACGGGTTGCCGCTTCAACAACAATGGTCGCCACACATAAGCCAGAAATAATGCGGTTGCGCCGTGGGAAGTGCCGCGCTTGCGGGCGTGTTCCAGCTGGCATCTCAGTTACCACCAAACCTGATTCGCACATACTATTTTGCAAGTCTCGGTTCTCAGGCGGATAAAAAATATCAATACCGCCTGCAATAACGCCAATGGTGCCTGTTTTAATGCTGGCTTGATGGACACTGGTATCTATACCGCGCGCTAAACCTGAAACGGTGACAAACCCTGCTTCACCCAATTCACTTGCTAAAGTACGTGAAAAGTTGCGACCAACAGCAGAAGCGTTCCGAGAACCGACAAGAGCGACGCTGGGCCGATCAAACAAGCTAGCTTGACCTTTTGTGTAAATAACAGGTGGTGATCCGTCAATTTGCTTTAACAGCGCTGGAAAATGAGGCTCGCAAGCGGCAATCAATGTTGCGCCAATCTGCTCAGCATATTCAAGTTCGCGTTCGGCGGTTTCAACCTCGCATAATTTGATAGGTCTTTTTAAACCACCACGAGCCGATATGTCGGGCAGGGCGTGTAAGGCCTCACGAGCGCTGCCAAATTTTGCAATTAGTTTGAAAAAGGTAACAGGTCCGACATTTTCACTTCGGATCAGCCGCAGCCAATCGCGTTTTTCTTGGAAGCTTAACGTCTCCGTGTTCATGTTTTACTTTGTTTGCCATCTTTGGACTTTGAGGAACCAAAGGAAATCTTAGATTCGGTTCCCGCCAACAGTCGCGAAATATTTTCGCGATGAGCAATGAAGATAATCACCGCGAGTAAACCAAGAAAAATGGCCATATGCAAACCTGATATAAAGTATCCCGTGAAGGCGACGACATAACAGGCAACCAATGCCGATAGAGACGATATTTTTTTGAAGTAAGCGGTGGTGAGCCAAACCGCGATAAAGACAAAAGCTAAGGGCCAGTAAAACCCAAATAGTACGCCCAGATAAGTCGCAACGCCTTTACCGCCCTTAAATTTCAACCAAACAGGGAAAATATGACCAATGAAAGCGCCAAAACCTGCCGCAGCCCCTGCTTCCATTCCAGAAAAATGGCCAGAAAAGTGAATGGCGATAAGAACAGGAATGGCACCTTTAAGAACGTCGGCCAACAACGTTGCCACTGCCAGCTTTTTGGAACCAGTACGTAAAACATTAGTTGCACCAATACTATGGGAACCAATATCGCGTATATCGCCGTGTCCGCCTAGTTTGGTAATGAGTAAACCAAAAGGAACGGACCCAAATAAGTAACCAAAGGCAAAAAATAAAAGCAAAGTTTCAATCATAGGGTCTGATCGTAACTAAAGACGCTGCGGCCTGCAACAACTGTTTCACAAATCCGTCCCTCTAATGAACGGTGCTCAAAAGGAGAGTTTTTCGATATTGAATGAAGTTTTTCATCTTCCACCATCCATGACGTTTCAAGGTTGGCGACGATGAAATCGGCAGGTCGGCCCGGAGAAAGGCTTCCAGCTTCTAGATCAAGTATTGCAGCTGGTGTGCAAGAAACTGATTCAATCAAACGTTTTAACGATAGATCCCCAGAATGAACCAGCGACAAAGCAGCAGAAAACAAGGTTTCTAAACCTATCGCCCCAAATGCTGCTTCAGCAAAAGGCAAACGTTTGGTATCGGCACTTTGCGGGTTATGACCAGACACGATGATGTCGATAGTTCCATCTTCCACCCCTTCAACCAACGCACGGCGCTCATCTTCACCGCGAAGTGGTGGGGAAAGTTTAAAGAATGTCCGATATGCGCCAATGTCATTTTCGTTTAGCGTCAGGTGATTAACCGACACACCACAAGAAACGGGAAGACCATTGGCCTTGGCTCGGCGCATCACATCAAGTGAAGCAGAGCATGAAATTTGTGATGCGTGATAGCGAGCACCTGTCATTTCTACCAAACGTAAATCGCGTTCTAGCATGATGGTTTCTGCAAGGGCAGGGATGCCAGATAAGCCCAACCGAGTGGCGCGTTCTCCAGCATTCATCACACCATTGGCAAGGCTCTTTTCTTCCACATGCTGAACCAGCAACATATCAAAGGTATTGGCATAAGACATGGCGGTGCGAAGCAACGAAGCATCTTTAACGCCATGTAAGCCATCGGTAATGGCTACGGCGCCAGCTTCTTTTAGCAAGCCGTACTCAGTCATTGCCGTGCCCTCAAGGCCTTTTGTGATGGAGGCCATTGGGGCAACACGAACGCTTGCCGTGTCACGCGCACGCCGTAAAACATAATCAACAATGGCTGCATCATCAATCACGGGCGTTGTGTTGGGCATAACAATCATTGTTGTTACACCGCCAGCGGCAGCAGCTTGCGAGGCAGTTGCTAAGGTTTCGCGATATTCAGTACCAGGTTCACCCGTGTAAACACACATATCAACCAAACCGGGGAAAAGCGATTTTCCCTTACAGTCGATAATTTTTGTGCCAGCGCCAACCGTTTGCGGCGTTACTTTTTTGCCGACGGCAACAATGCGTCCGTCTTCAAAGCATATGCCACCATTTTCGTTTAGGTTTTGTGAGGGGTCAACAATCTGAGCGTTTATAAA
>JAMOMM010000336.1 GCA_027067085.1 Hyphomicrobiales bacterium | reverse complement strand
GCCGAGATCAAACTGGCCAGTGGTGACTTTGTTGATATGAAATTGTACGAGCCAGCCATGCGCCATTTGCTTGATACCTACATCAAGGCAAATGACAGCGAACTGGTGTCTGATTTTGAAGAGATGGGGCTTATCCAGCTTATCGTTGAAAAGGGCACCGAAGCGCTCGAAAATCCCGAGAACGCCATGATGCAATCGGAAGAAGCCATGGCAGAGGCGATTGAAAATAACATTCGCCGGGTGATCATCGATGAGCAAAAGGTCAATCCGCATTACTACGAAAAAATGTCCGAACTTCTTGAAGCGCTGATTGAGGAGCGCAGGCTTCAGGCGCTGGAATACAAAGAATATTTGAAAAAGGTCAAAGAACTATCGGCTCAGGTTATCAATCCGGGTGGGGTTGATCAAAGCAATTACCCTCATGCTGTAAATACGACGGCAAAAAAATCATTGTTCGATAACTTTCGTGTAAGTGAAGAATGGATTGATGCTGTCGATAAAGCGGTTCTTTCAGCCAAGACTGCCGACTGGGTTGGTAAGCAGATCAATGAACGCGTGGTGGCGCGTGCTATTTATGAAGCAGTTGGAGACAAAATCGATATTGAAGCCATTATGCAAATTGTGATGAACCAACATGAATATCAATAACAGCCAGTTGGTCGTGGCAGGTATCCACGTGGAAATTTCTCGCAAGAACATCAAAAATATGCACTTGTCGGTTCACCCGCCAGTTGGCAAAGTGAAGTTGTCAGTTCCCCAACGTATGAAGGATGACAATGCGCGGTTGGCAATTATTCGGCGATTGAAATGGATTAAACAAAAACAGCAAGAGTTCCAGCAGCAGGAGCGGCAATCACAACGTCAATATGTCTCTGGTGAAAGCCATTACTTTGATGGCCAGCGGTATGTTCTGGAGGTCTGCGAAAGCCACCAGAGGGCAAAGGTGAAAATATTGGGCAATGGGCGGTTGCAGTTAACTGTTCGCCCCTCTGCAAGCTTGCAAGCCCGTGCTCAGGCATTCGATGAGTTCTATCGGCAGCACCTTAAATCTCATTTAGAAAACTGTCTGGAAGGTTGGACCAAAAAGGTCGGTAAAGAACCAACCGAAATAACAATCCGCCGCATGAAAACCCGCTGGGGAAGTTGTAATCAGGAAAATAGACGTATCCTGCTAAATCTCGAATTGGCCAAGAAGCCACGGATGTGTGTCGAATACATTCTGGTGCATGAACTAGTCCACCTGCACGAACGGCAACACAATGAGCGGTTTATGGCGTTGCTGACCAAAGCAATGCCGAACTGGCATGTGCAAAGAGAACTATTGAAGTCGTTGCCGTTGGCTTATGAGACTTGGGAGTATTGATTCTCGATCTCTCCTTTAAACTAATGCAATAATATCCACAATTATTCAATAAGATTGTGAAGTCATTAGTTTGGTATCTAAATCTGAGTTGACGGCCTACTTTTTTTGCACTATATACACTCGTGTTTTGGAATACAGATTTTGTACAGAAAGTTGGGATTTAGTTGTGGCAGCCTGCAATAAAGATATAGTTAGTATGGCTGATACTGACAAGCATCGACTATCTGGGAAAAAAGCGTTTGCAACTGTTACACAGACATTTGCTGATGATGTAGGTGATGGCGAAGTAAATTTTCGATCTAATAAAAATAACAAACTTGCAGATGAAACTTTGAGAGCACTGCTGAATTAAAGGCGGCGCTGCAGTTGAAAGTTTTACCAAAACAGTACTACCTCTCGTTAGAAACGTTGGAGTTAACAACTCCTGTTGAGCACTTACTTGGTCTGACAGACAGCCTTGAGGTCGTGGTAAAATCTTGGACATCTTCAACTCGTGTCTCTCCTGTCTGGCGACTAAAACACAACTTTAGCGAAATCGACGAAGATAAAGAAGAT
>JAMOMM010000335.1 GCA_027067085.1 Hyphomicrobiales bacterium | reverse complement strand
CCCAAAAGCTTTGGCCAATTGAATAGCCGTTGTGCCAATGCCACTGGTGCCACCATGCACTAAAAACACTTCACCCTTTTTAAGCCCAGCACGATCAAACACATTGGTCCACACGGTAAAGAAAGTCTCAGCAATGCCCGCTGCCTCTGCCATGCTTAACCCCTTAGGAACGGGCAGAGCGTTGAGCTCATGAGCAACGCAATATTGGCTATAACCACCGCCAGATACCAAAGCCAAAACCTCATCACCGATTTTATACTTAGAACTGCCTTTGCCCAAAGCACAAACAATGCCTGCCACTTCAAGGCCAGGCGTTGTCGGCGCACCAGGCGGTGATGGATACATCCCTTGACGCTGCAACATATCAGGGCGATTTACGCCAGCTGCTGAAATTTTAATCAGGATTTCATTTTCGCCTGCTTTAGGTACAGGCAACTGACAGGGAACCAAAACTTCTGGCCCACCTGGGTTTGCAATCTCAATTGCAGTCATCTCTTTTGGAATATTCATAATTGCCAATAAGCCACAGAACCGACATTATGACAATTAGATTTACGAGAACAGGCCACCATGCCCAAATGTCCCCAATTGATCCACAACCAAACACCTCCAGATTTAAGGCGATAATACAGATGAATTTTGATGATGATGAAACCAAACAACGCGCAGCAATAACCCTTGCCGATGACCTTTCTCCGCTTTCAGTTGAAGAATTGGCGAAGAGAATTGAATTATTGCACCAAGAAATCAGCCGCGTCGAAACTGAAATTGTTAACAAAAAGTCAACAAAGTCGGCCGCCGAAGGTGTGTTTAAAATCTAGTGACTCAAAATGAACCATCTAAATGGCTGATTTCACGCATTTAAATTAAGTCTGACTTTTCAATTAGATAAAATTTTACCTAAAGCCAATTGTGTTAACCATTTGGTAATGCTGTTTTGCTAAATTCGTATTTGTAATCCAGTTGATCTGGATTTTGGAAAACGAGTGGCTCCTGTCACTCTGTTTGACGCCTCCCTGTTAGACTTCAAGAGCCGCTTTTTTTTCGCGGCTCTTTTTTTTTACCATCATGTCTATCGCTTCTGACATTACATTTGCCTCTTGGCATTACATTTGCAGAGGAAAACCTTGAGATAACCAGTTGCATCATATTGACCGCTTAGCAATGTCAGGCCATCATGCAGCCAATAAAACTAAAGGTAAAAACATGACCAATTCAAACCACCCAACAAATACGCCCACAAATACACCTGTCGATTTTCTGACTCGCTTTACCCAATCAGATCAGTTTGCAAATGTGTTTGACGAAGGCATGGGATTGGTTGAAGAAACCGCAAATTACCTTGATGGCCCTGGCCGCGAAGATGCCCGCAAACTTGATCGTCATGGCTCAATTGCCTATGCCTCTGAAAGCATGCGCCTCACCACACGCCTTATGCAACTTGCCTCTTGGCTTTTACTTCAACGGGCCATTTCTTCTGGTGAACTTGATGGTGAATCAGCTGAAGAAGAGAAAAAACGCATCAATTTAACCGATGTCGGCAATTCAGACGGCATGACAGGTCTCGACCAAATACCCCAAGCCTTAAACGATCTTGTCGCACGTTCAATGCGCGTTCACACGCGCATAATGAAACTCGATAAAATGATTACCGAAGGCCCAAAAGCTGACACCTCCCCTGCAGAAAATGCAATTACAGATCAGATGAGTCGCTTAAATGCTGCCTTTGGTTCTGCTAAATAAACCAATACTAAGCCCCCAATACGCGCGCAAGCTGGCGAACTAGAGCGTTTCATGCTTTGTTTGAATCACAAACACTGCATGAAACACAAAATTATCAATACCCTATGCTGGTCGGTCTGGTTCAATTTAAACCAGACCGCCTCTAAAATTCGTCTTTGCGCCGACGTATTTCAGCAAACACATCAAC
>JAMOMM010000334.1 GCA_027067085.1 Hyphomicrobiales bacterium | reverse complement strand
TAGGTAAAGATGCGATTTTTAAACCTGCTTTTGTTGGCGTGATTGCGCGCAAACTAGGCGGCATTGCGGTTGATCGCTCTAAGAATAATAATGTGGTTGATGGATTGATTAAAGAATTTGGTGAGCGTGACGAGTTCATCCTTATGGTGCCACCCGAAGGCACGCGCGCTAAAACCAAATATTGGAAAACAGGTTTTTACCACATCGCCCACGGCGCTGATGTGCCGATTGCCTTGGGCTTTTTAGACTATGAAAAAAAGCTCGCAGGTTTCGGCGGCAGCTTTAAAACCACAGGCGATTATGACGCTGACTTGGTGGACATCAAGGCGTTTTATAATGGGGTGAAGGGGAAATATCCTGAGCAGGGGGAGGCGCGGTGAGGGGTATTGTTTTTCTTGTTATCTTAGTGCGTTTTATTTCATGAAACGTTAAATAATTTATGTGATGGTCCCAGAAAATAATTCAACTGGGGTTTATGATGACTTTTCCAAAATTGATGTTGTGGGTAGTAATGTCTTGTATGTTGGTTGCTTGTTCAGAATCTGATCAAGTTCCACAAAACAAGGTAGATTTAAATAAAATTACGTCTAAAATTCGCGGCTATGTTATGCACACAAAAATTGTCGCGACAAAACATAAACAACCCGAATGGGTTCAAGCAATAGCGACGGGTTATGTAGAAGCCGATGGTAAAAAATTACCTCAAAAGGTAGAGCATTTGTCTTCGCATGGTAAGTGTAGTTTTACAGCGCCTGCTGCAAGTGATTACATCGGCCATGTTTATTTTGAAACCGCAGAGCAGGAAACGTCTATTCATTTTTATTCGGACGAAAGCTTGATAAAAAGTGCTAAAAATTTCGTATATGTTTATAAAAAGCGCGGAGCAAACGAAGCCAAAAAAAGTATTGATAGACCTCGATCGATGAAGATTGCTGATGTGTTTGTCACAGAAAAATCTAAACCTGTTTACTTAGTATTGTCATCAAGTGGAAATGTGATTTGGAATATTCACAAAGCTGACGGTGTGAAAATTTCAAGGATCGCGCTCATCGGGTATAGAAATGGGGGAATTGTAAATGTTGACCCAACAACACCCATTGAAGCTTTGCACAATGATAGCTTAAAAAGATGCAACATCAAACCAGCGCGTACACCTAGGCCAAATTGGGCTCTTGTTAAAAGGGCAGAAAGCTCTAGCAATATAGCCGAAGCATTGG
The DNA here is from genome assembly GCA_027067085.1 of Hyphomicrobiales bacterium. Taxonomy (GTDB): domain Bacteria; phylum Pseudomonadota; class Alphaproteobacteria; order Rhizobiales; family Aestuariivirgaceae; genus JALWJW01. Next base: position 8,192 of record JAMOMM010000334.1, on the reverse strand, counting down.
AAAAAAACGAACGCCAAGCTAATACCTATTTTAATTGGTTAATCGATCAATTTGGCGAGCAAGTTGCTGACGATATTGTTGAAACCAATATTGCAAATCATGCACTAATTGGTGATTTGCCAGCTCAACTTGACCAACGCATAGCGTACAATAAAATTGAAGGCAAAATTGTTCGAATCTCATCTAGTGATACTATGTTGGTTGCCAAAAAGAAGGCGGCTAGAGAAGAATATAAGTCTCGAGTGATTGCGTTGGCTACAGAAATGGCTGGTGGTGACTTAACAATATTGAAGCCAAGTAATTGATTGGAGAGAGAAAGACATGAGCGGATTGTTAAAAATCATTATATTACTGATCTTTGTACTTCCAATACTAGGAGGTGTCGTACTTCAGGTCGTTTTTCAATACAAACTCGCAAATGCATTTGTGTTTTTTGACAGATTAACGCGAGACGATGAAGATGATAAAAACATTAAGCTAGATGGTGTCAATGTTGTTTTGAACACTGGAGGTAAATTGGGATACGTAGAGAGACGGCGGTTTAAATCACTTACTCGGTTTGGTGATGTCGGTGCAAAACGTGAGATGTCTTTTGTGGCTAAAATCGATCCTCGATGGCTGCTTAAAGAAGGCGAGGCGCTTCCTAAGAAAGAATTTTTAAAGATTTTTATGGAAGCGCGAGGCTTGGCATATGGCAAAAAAGAATGCCAACGGTTTATAGATAATGATATTCTGTCGAACTGTATTGTTCGTAGTAGTGGCGTGAATGGTCGAGATAGAAATAAATTTTTTATGATGTATAAATTTGGGTTTGTACAAAAAGAAAGCTTTGGAACATTTGATAAAACAGGGGCTGTTAGTTACCATGAGACCAAGCAAACGTTCTCGAAAGAATTGAGTACCAGTTCTTATACGCTAGAAAGGGCAGAAAAAATTCGATTGAATTTGCTTTTGAAAGCTAAAGCCCAATGTGCTGTTTTAAAAGAACGCCAAGGTAATTGTGCGATTTCTTCTATTTACAGTAATGCTAGAGAATATAAAAAAGAAGGCAAAGTTAATGTTTCAATGCATGTGGTTTATTCATTTCTTGATAGTCAACGCTAAAGCTTGATAATGGTTTTATCGCCACTCGTTTTTCAATCACCACCGCAATCTCGGCCATCATCTTATTTAACTCAAAATTCTTTGGCGTGTAAACTTTGGTGACGCCAAGTTGTTTTAGGATGTTGCCTTTGCCTGCTTGTTTGAGCAGGTTGATGAAATCACGCACGAGCGACACGTGACTGCCCGACAGGATCGATAAGCCAATGGCGTGAGGGTTTTGTTCGATGGCGGTTTCAACCAGTTGAGCAGGGTGAAGGCGGATACCATCATAAATCACGTCCATGCCCGTTTCACGGGCACGAACGGCGATTTGTTCAGTCTCGTTTGAGTGGACATCAAGGCGTTTTATAATGGGGTGAAGGGGGAATGTTCTTAGAAAACCGCTGTCTTTTACCCTTGCTTTTTATCCTTGCTTTTTACCTTAACCTTTTACCTTAATCTTACCTTGTAATGCGTAAAACGCCACTGCCATCATTTCCAGCTATTTTGCGGCTGATTTTCTTAAAAGTGTCGTCTAAATCGTCGGTATCATCGAGGGCGTAATACTTTCCACCGTTAACTGCGCAATTTTCAAGCACGCTTGCATTACCAAAGTCTATAATGAATACTTTGATTTTTTTGTCGGCAATGTTTGCACATACATCACGCGTTCTTTTATCGGCGACACTGACTGATTTATTATAGTGATTGGGATCGGTTGAACCACCTGAAAATGCATTGTTAGGACCGCGCGTGTTGGTGCTGTCATTTATCATAATGATTACTTTTTTTAGATCGGAGGAGTAATCTCCAGCTTCTGCGTAAGGAGCATTGCTGGATAAAACGGCCCAAGACCATAAAAGAGCAGGCTCAAGGTAAGCAAATTCATTGATGCCAGCACTATTGAGTTTGCTGATGTTTTGTTTGACCGTTGTTAGCTCTGAACTTAATCGTGATATAGGTCTGATTTTGCAATAATAATCATTTTTTTGTCTTAGCCCTGGTGCTGGGTTGATGACATAATTGTCGTCACGAATATCTAAGACGTTACTGCGCGATCCCATACATCCGTACCAAGTCCAAGATGAATTAGACGGGTGTACATAGGTTCCAGTCATGTTGAGGTTGCTAGTGCCTATGTTGACGTATTTAGAGTAGGGCACAAGTCCAAATTTAACCGAATTGTTGTGGGTTCCAGAAATGAGCGAACTGGCAAATGACTTGGCGTGGCTCTTTATCTCACTTAATCGACCTGACATTGACGATGTGCTGTCAATCGCTAAGACAACCTCAAGTTTTTGAAGGGATGGCTTTGCGACTTCGCTCAAAACAGTAACTTTTATGTTTTTGATGTTAATAACACTAAGGAATGTTGTGCGTACTTTTAGTTTTGCAGTTACGCGGACACCATCAGTAATTTTTTTGATTTTAATCTTTGGGTTTTTTTCAATCAGGCCACTGGCGACATTTTCTTCAAAGTATGATTTGGCCACGGCGTACATTTCAGCTTTACTACCGCTTGCAACTTGTACAGATGCCAGAGCCGCATTGTCCGCAGCTTGTTGCATTTTTGCCTCTACATTAATTGCTCGTGAATAATCGATAGCAGCACCAACTGCAGCTGAAATTGCAACCAAAGAAATTGCATATGCCACTGCAACAGAACCTTTGTTGCTTGTTGCAAATTTAGTATTTTTTTGTTGAAACTTAGCTTTTAAAGACTGAAACATTTACATCTTTCCCGTTGGGGTTGTTTTGTTTTGATGCGGTATATGTTACAGTTTAGTTCTTAACCTGATTTAAAAAGGCATGTTTAAGATTTGGTTTACTTTTGGGTTTTTTAAGTTATAGGAAAATCGATAAAACGGCTATTTTTAGCGGATATTTATGGTTTTTAAATTGTGAATTTGATTTGCATCAAACTTGTAATTTGATCCAAATCAAACTAGTTTTACCGTATCGTTAAAATAAAAATTTATGATATATACATCTAAATGTTGCCGTGTATTACTCTATCTTTGGTTGTGTCCTGGTGTTTAGAGCGTTTCATGTTTTGTTTGAATCACAAACACTGCATGAAACGCAAAATTATCAATACCTTAAGCTGGTCGGTCTGGTTCAATTTAAACCAGACCGACTCTAGTGATTTTGGTCGGCGGTTTATGTATGTTTATATAAATATCTAAATGCTGTTTGCGTTGATGGCGTAAATGCAGAATCGTTTATAAGAAAGTTGTCAGAATTAACGGTCGCTATTCGTATAAACAATGCAGATGAAATGAACGTTTTTGACCATGGCATAAACCTAGACTGGCAGGGAAAATGGAGGTTTGATTACTCATGTTAAAAAACGTGGATGATATAGAATTAGTGCAGAGTCATGCAAAGAAAATTGTTAGCCATGAGGTTTTAGATGCTTATTATTACTTTGTCGGCATCGGCGTAACTTCTCCTGAATTTTCTTGTAAAGCAGTAAATAAAGGTGAGGTCTGTGACTTTCGATATTATGTTGGAAAGGAGCAACCCTTTGCCTTTATTATCAATCAAAAGTCATTGAAGTTTTATTTTCGGAAATTCTCTATTGAGGAATATGGCATGTCTGTTGAAGGGTTGAAGCGACATATTCAAAATGAAACGGTTGAGTTGAAAAAACCTCCAAGGAGAGAATTTTCAGTAGATATATACAATTTGGAAACAGCAAGAAATGTTGCCAACTATGCGCTGTTGAGAAATCGGTAGTAAAAAGGATTACAGGTTACTTCTGTAGATTAACTTGTTCCTTTTTCAATCACCACGGCGATCTCGGCCATCATCTTATTTAACTCAAAATTCTTTGGCGTGTAAACTTTTGTGACGCCGAGTTGTTTTAGGATGTTGATGTCTTCATCGGGGATGATGCCGCCGACGATGACGGGGATGTTGCCTTTGCCTGATTGTTTGAGCAGGTTGATAAAATCACGCACGAGCGACACGTGACTGCCCGACAGGATCGATAAGCCAATGGCGTGAGGGTTTTGTTCGATCGCGGTTTCAACCAGTTGAGCAGGGGTGAGGCGGATGCCGTCATAAATCACGTCCATGCCTGTTTCGCGGGCGCGCACGGCAATTTGTTCAGCCCCGTTTGAGTGGCCATCTAGCCCCGGTTTGCCGACCAAAAGTTTTGGTGTTTCGCCAAGCTTTTCAGCAAGTGCCGCCATTGTTTGTTGGATGTCTTTGAGTTCGTCAGTGACGAGCGAGACAACGACTTCGTTTACACCAGCCCCATTAACACCAGTAGGTGCGCGGAATTCACCGAATATGTCGCGTAGGGTTTGGCCCCATTCGCCCGTTGTCACGCCAGCTTTGGCGCACTCAATTGAGGCGGGCATGATATTTTCACTGCCAGCGGCAGCGGCTTTTAGATTTTCGAGTGCCGTTTTAACGGCATCATTATCTCGCGCCTTGCGCCATGCTTTCAAACTAGCGACTTGGTCAAATTCCACATGGTCTGGAATTTTTAAAATGGTATCGCCGCCTGATGTGGCTAATGGTGACGGCTCGCCCTCTTGCCATTTGTTAACGCCGACCAATGTGGTCTCGCCTGTTTCAATCGCTTTCAGGCGGGCGGTGTTTGAAGCGACAAGTTCTGACTTCATATAACCGGTTGAAATGCCAGCAACAGCGCCGCCCATATCAGCGATGTTTTTAAGTTCGGCGCGGGCTGCGGTTTTGAGTTCGTCAACCTTGCGTTCAATTTCTTTTGAGCCGTCAAAAATATCGGCATATTCGAGCAGGTCTGTTTCATACGCCACGATCTGTTGCATCCGCAATGACCATTGCTGATCGAACGGGCGCGGCAGGCCAAGGGCCTCGTTCCAAGCGGGCAATTGCACGGCGCGGGCGCGGGCGTTTTTAGACAGCACCACGGCGAGCATTTCGAGCAAAATGCGATAGACATTGTTTTCTGGTTGCTGTTCGGTCAGGCCAAGGGAGTTGACTTGTACGCCATAGCGAAAGCGTCTGAAACGGGGTTCTTCAACGCCATATCGCTCGTGGGTGATCTCGTCCCAAAGTTCGGTGAAGGCGCGCATTTTGCAAAGTTCGGTAACAAAGCGAATGCCTGCATTTACGAAAAATGAGATGCGGCCCACCACCTTGGGAAAGTCTTCGTTTGAGACAAGGCCTGATGCTTTTACGCCATCAAGAATGGCAATGGCGTTGGCAAGGGCAAAGGATAATTCTTGCTGCGGGGTCGCGCCAGCTTCTTGCAAATGATAGGAGCACACATTCATTGGGTTCCATTTGGGCAGGTTGGTAAAGGCCCACGTGATGGTGTCAGTCGTAAGACGCAAGGATTGTTCGGGCGGGAACACATAAGTGCCGCGCGAAAGATATTCTTTGATGATGTCGTTTTGGGTGGTGCCTGTGAGTTTGGTTAGGTCAGCGCCTTGCTCATCAGCAGCAGCCACATACAATGCCATCAACCACGCGGCGGTGGCGTTAATGGTCATGGAGGTGTTCATTTGTTCAAGCGGAATTTGGTCAAACAGTTGGCGCATATCGCCAATGTGAGAAATCGGCACGCCGACTTTGCCCACTTCACCACGGGCTAGTTCATGGTCTGAATCATAACCGGTTTGGGTGGGTAGATCGAAAGCGACCGATAGGCCCGTTTGGCCTTTGTCTAAATTATCGCGATAAAGTTGGTTTGAGGCTTTGGCGGTGGAGTGACCTGCATAGGTGCGGAAAATCCACGGCCTGTCTTTTTGGAGCCGGCCTTTAGTAGGTTTGCTTTTGGGCGAAGTGCTTTTTGTATTGCTTGAATCTGTCATTTAAGCAGGTAAGCACGGAAAATGGTGCAGTGCAACTGAGACTTTTGTTGGACTGATAGCCTTGTGAAAACTGGTTAGTTTAAGAGCACGGGTTGTTATCGGTTATGAGCGCTGGGTTCCATACGCACCCATTAAGAACAGGCCTGCACAGGTCATGCCGATGTTTGCTATAATGATTGAATGTGCGAACTCACTGGATACGGGCAGTTCAATATGGGCAATGTATTTATTGGACATAAGGGCCCCGAGGAAAAGGCTTGAAAAGGTTACACCATATTCTAAAAAATTATCACGAGCGGTGATGTTGGCAATCACGTTGGTGCCAAAAAGGCATAAAGCAACGATTAAAATCAATAAACTAGTTGGAATGTCCATGATTCCAGTAAAAGCCTGTTGTGATGCCCCTCCGTCAAAATAACTGGTTATTGAACTGAATAAACTCTCCATCTCGAACACCTCTCTCCAAATGCCTTAATGCCGTCTCTATATATAGAAATTTTAGTATAGTTAATCGGTTACCACTTGTTAATCATAGGTTGAAGCTATGGTTAAAGTATCATTTTTGCTAAAATTTGCGTTAAAATATAGTCGAGTTTTCGTTGCTGTACTTTTGCATACAACTAAAGTTTATTTGCTCGCTATGTTGCGCTGCAGCAAAATCTGTGAAAGTGTATAGTGCGCTGCATAATGACAGGCGATAAAAATGAGGCCATCGCAACACAAAAGCGGGTGGCCAGAGCGAGGTTGTATGAAAGACTTGTATGAGATTGGCGAAATGCCACCATTGGGCCATGTTCCAAAAAATATGTATGCTTGGGCAATCAGGCCGGAACGACATGGCAAACCTAATGAAGCCATGCAAGTTGAAGTGGTGCCAACATGGGAAATTGACAGCCATGAGGTGTTGGTTTTGGTGATGGCCGCTGGCGTCAATTACAATGGTGTATGGGCAGCGCTCGGCACACCGATTTCAGTTTTTAAAGTTCACAAACAACCGTTCCATGTCGCTGGTTCTGATGCTTCTGGTATTGTTTGGGCCGTTGGTTCAAAAGTGACGCGTTGGAAAGTTGGTGATGAAGTCGTCATTCATTGTAACCAAGATGATGGTGATGATGAAGAGTGTAATGGTGGTGATCCAATGTTGTCGCCGTCTAACCGTATTTGGGGTTATGAAACACCTGATGGATCTTTCTCGCAATTTTGTCGCGTGCAAGCTCAACAGCTTATGCAGCGTCCAAAGCATTTAACATGGGAAGAATCTGCATGTTATACGCTTACACTTGCAACGGCTTACAGAATGCTGTTTGGCCATCGACCACATATTTTGCGCCCTGGACATAATGTCTTAATATGGGGCGCTTCGGGTGGGCTTGGTTCGTTTGCTGTTCAGCTTTGTGCAACTGCTGGGGCCAATGCGATCGGGGTAATTTCGAATGAAGACAAGCGCGATTTTGTGATGTCGCTTGGTGCTAAGGGCGTGATAAACCGTAAGGATTTTGATTGCTGGGGTGAGATGCCTGAAGTTAATACCGATGAATATAATACTTGGCTGAAAGGCTCTCGTGCCTTTGGTAAAGCGATTTGGGATATTACGGGCAAGGGCGTTAGTGTTGATACGGTGTTTGAACACCCTGGCCAAGCAACCTTCCCAGTGTCTTGTCTTGTGGTGAAGCGCGGCGGCATGGTGGTGTTTTGTGCAGGTACGACGGGTTATAACCTAACGATGGATGCACGTTATGTCTGGATGCATCAAAAGCGTATTCAAGGCTCTCATTTTGCTCATTTGAAGCAAGCATCACAGGCTAACCAGTTGATGATTAACCGGCGCATTGATCCGTGTATGTCAGAAGTGTTCTCGTGGCGTGATATTCCAAAGGCGCATACGCGGATGTTGGAAAATAAGCACCAACCGGGCAACATGGCTGTGTTGGTATGTGCGCCACGCACTGGCTTGCGGACGTATGAAGATGTGATTGAGGCATGTGAGGAGTGATTTATTCTCCGACTTGATTTTTTGCAATTTGATTCTTTGAAAAATCGCGCTTTCTGGCAATTAGCGCTTGGTTGATTTCTCCGCCTAGGATAATCACAAGGGCTGAGATGTAGAGGAAAATGAGGGCGATGACGACGTTGCCTAAACCTGCATACATCACCTGAATGCGTGAAAAGCTTGAAATATAATCGGCATATGACCATGCGGCGAGTAACCACAAAATGACGGTGACTATGATGCCTGGTAAAATCTCTTTCATTTTGTGGCGCTTTACGGGCAGAAATTTGTGGCCAATAACGAGCGCG
>JAMOMM010000333.1 GCA_027067085.1 Hyphomicrobiales bacterium | reverse complement strand
CACTTTACAATTTGCCGATGGTTCAAAAGCTTTGGACAATGCACAAACCTTTACCAGGGTTGGAACTTGTGAAGGTCTCTCCTGGTAATTATGATTTGACGATTTTGGTGCCCAATTCGTTAGAGCGTACGTTTTATTCAAAGCCTGTGGAAATTGACCACTCTTTTGAAGTTAGCCGTTTTGAAATCACCATCGATCAATGGAACTTGTGTTTTAAGGAGGGTGGTTGTGCTCATAAAGCAAAGCAACGTCGCTATGAAAAAGGCAATTATCCCGTCACTAATATATCATGGCTTGATGCGATGGCCTTTACGAGATGGTTATCACAGCGTACGGGTTTAAGCTATCGTTTGCCGACCGAAGAAGAATGGGCATATGCTGCTTTTACGGGTAACGATGTGACCAAAGATGTACTAGAAAAAATGATTGCCGCGCGGGCCGAACACGCCTTTGTCTCTGGAAAAAAATTTAGACGCACCAAAAAAATCAACTTTTTTGGTCAAAACAAATGGGGTATTGCCGATACCCGTGGAGCGGTGTGGGAATGGACAATGACATGCTGGTTTTCATCTGATGAAGAAAACAAACGCGCGTGGAGCATTGAAAAACTAAAGAAACAAGACCTTTGTGCCAACCGTGTTGTGCAAGGTGATGAGCGCGGCCATGTGCCTGTGTTTGTCGGTGAAGTTCTCACTGGTGGTTGTGGTACAGGCGCACCAATTGACCACATTGGCTTTCGTGTTGTTCGTGATTTGACTGGTTAGGTTGTTCGAATTAATGCTGATGCACCACCGCACCTGTTGCCATGCCAAAATGATGAGGTTGATGGTGCGCGCCCATAGACATCACACCGAAAAACCCAAGCGCCTTTATTTTGATTAATTGGGCTTTGCTATCACTAGAAATTGTCATAACGGCACCATCAGGAATTTTGCTGGCCGATACTTTCCAGCCATCAATTTTATTAAGCTCAAACGAGTGCGCGATCACCATGGATTGAATGGCTTGCAATGTGCGCCCGTTGCCTGTGATGGTAAAGCCAACACTATAATCAGATATTTGTTGTGAAACTTTAGCGCGCATGGTCACTTCATCCATATCAACCAGATGTTCGCGCAGGCCATTGATATTGACCTTTGACCAATCAGTATTTGGGTCAGCATTTAAAATTGCTACGATTTCTGCAATTGTTGCAAATGCGGCTTGACCAGCCTCTGTCGGCATTTTTTTAGGGCTGATTTGTTGTTGCGTCATACCTTCATTGTGCGTCATGCCCTTTTCATGCGCCATACCTTGCGAATGCGTCATGTTATGACCTGCAGCGTTATTACCAGAATTTGTTGCCCCAGTGTTTGCTGTTCCAGTGTTTGCTGTTCCAGGTGTGCTGGGTACCGTGTATTTTTGCTCAGCCAGTAAGGTTTGACTTGTTGCCAACAAACTACAAAAGCCAACAATGCCCGCATAAATGTTAAATAAGTTTTTCATTTCGTCCCTCCAAGACCTTCGAAATATGCCCCTTGATAACGTAAAACCGATAGACAAAATATGATTGCAATCATATTGTTCTTAAATGTTACCAAACCCTTTTGACACATTACCAGCCCAAGCCATCAAAACCGCAATTCATCAAAAAGGTAAAAAGCTCTTTTTGCAAGGCGACAAACCGTTTGCTGTTTTTTACCTCGAACAGGGTTTGGTACAGCTTTTGCGCCACAGCAAAAATGGTGATGAAGTCATCATCCACCGAGCCCGAAGCGGGGAAACATTTGCTGAAGCGTCATTGTTCTCGCATGAGTATCATTGCGATGGTATTGTGCTAGAACCTTCAACTATAATTAAATTAGATAAAGCGCAGATCCTTAAAACGATGGGTGAGAATGCAGATTTCGCCTTGGCTCTTTCGGCTCGTTTTGCGGGCCAAATCCAATCGTACCGCCGCATGCTTGAAA
>JAMOMM010000332.1 GCA_027067085.1 Hyphomicrobiales bacterium | reverse complement strand
TTCATTTACAATAGCTTATCAATATACTTTGTTTGATATGCCCCAGTTTTTATAGACACATTGTTACTTCCTTTTTGCTGCCAACTCGAACTCAATGGGTGACAACATCCCATTATTACCATGTTTTCGTTTTGAATTATAGAACATTTCGATATAATCAAATATATCTTGGCGTGCTAATTTGCGTGTTTTGTAAGTTTTACGCCTGATCCTCTCGCTTTTGAGCAGATGAAAAAAGCTTTCTGCTACGGCATTATCATAGCAATTTCCTCGCCTGCTCATGCTAGCTTTTAGATTATGAGAGGATAAGAATGCTTGCCACTCTGCACTGGTAAACTGGCTTCCTTGGTCGGAATGGACAATCACGTTAGCATTGGGTTTGCGCCGCCAAACCGCCATCAGCAAGGCGTTTAATGCAAGGCTTGTTTGCATCCGAGCACCCATTGACCAACCAATAACACGGCGTGAGTAAAGGTCGATAACAACAGCCAGATATAGCCACCCTTCATGGGTTTTGATGTAAGTAATATCAGTTACCCAAACTGTATCTGGTGCCGTCACATCAAAATTCTGCCCTAACTGATTAGCAGCAACAATAGATGGCTTTACGCCATATTTTCCAGAGCGGCGTTTATAGCCGATTTGCGCCTTGAGACCACAGTTTTTCATGAGCTTAGCGACTGTATTAGGAGTGCAAACCTCACCCATATCCAGCAAGTCATGATGAATTTTACGATAGCCATAAACGCAACCGCTCTCTAGCCATGATTGCTTGATAAGCCCTGTTAAACGTTGTTGCCGCTTAGCCATTTTACTAAGACCAGACTTGAGCCATGCGTAAAACCCGCTTGGATGCACACATAAAACCCGACACATAGCTCGGATAGAAAACTCTATACGGTGCGCCTTGATAAAGGCATACTTCATAGGGTTTCTTTTGCGAAGTACGCCGTGGCCTTTTTTAATATATCACGCTCCTCGGTGACCCTGCGAAGCTCAGCCCTAAGGCGACGGTTCTCTTGGGTTTGATCGAGTGCATCAGCAATATTAGGTTCTGGTTGATGAAACTTCTTGATCCAGCCACGCATCGACTTGGTGCAAATCCCAAGCCGCTCCGACACATCTTTAATAGAATAACCTCGCTCTTTAACCTGAGCCACAGCGTCACGTTTGAACTCGTCAGTATATCGTATTCCTTTACCCATTTGTAAATCTCCTTGTTTCCAATTGTTACAAACAAAGTGTCTACTTTTCTAGGGGCATATCAAAAAACTGGGGCATATCAGACCTCATAAAGAGCGTCCAGAAAAATCTTACCGCTGATACTTGCATTAAGGAAGATCAGGCCTCTAAAATTAAGGCGCTCGTGGATTCAGTTACAAGTGAGGTTGGAAGAGCCTTGATAGGTATTACAACCATGCAGCTTTGCATTAAGACATTGTGCCCAGAACAAAGCATCCGGCTACATAAAGGGGGAGCCGGTGGAGGTAGCAATTTTTCATGGAAAGAAGGAATTTCCATGAGGACTTTGGACAAAAGCCATATTACCCCTGTCTTGAGAGAGTACGACTTGCTGAGGCTCAACGCTGATGGATTTATGATGACACGTTCGTTAGCTGAAAACTACCCTTACTCCAAGCTGTATAAAGCAGCATTGCGCGGTGGGAAGAGTGAGTGGCTTGACATTGTTGAGGATTTAGAAAGTGGTGAATTAGAGCCTTTGGCTGGTTTAACGCATTTGATTGCATTACTTATAAACCGTTCAAATACCTTTATCGAACTTTCAGACGACTGTATTATCAAAACTGACACATACCTTAGATCTAATCCCTCACCTGAAGCTATTCTCTCTTTAATAAATGATTTTGTTGATAATTCTGAATATTCTGCACGAGCTTTTGAAATAGCTATCCATGCTGCTTATCAGGCAATGGATGAAATGGAGTATATAGAGGGCGTCCT
>JAMOMM010000331.1 GCA_027067085.1 Hyphomicrobiales bacterium | reverse complement strand
TCTCCCTCAAATTCAGGCACGTTATCGTCACCCCTCGACAGTCCATATTCATGGCGGCGGTTGGTGATTTCTGTGGCGGTTTCGACCGTTGGGTCAATTGGCATGTGGGCGATAATTTTAGTGTTGCCGCAGGTACAAAAAGATTTTGGCATTGATCGCGGCGATGCATCACTTGCTTATTCAGCCACCATGGTTGGCTTTGCTTTTGGCAATTTGTTGATCGGGCGGTTTGTTGATCGCTTTGGCATTTATTTAGCACTGGTTCTAGCCGCCATCGTTCAAGCAGCAGGTTTTGCACTGGCAGCAATAAGCGATAATTTTTGGTTATTTGCGATCGCACAGGGGGCGTTAATTGGCGTGGCTACATCGGTTGGCTTTGGCCCATTGATTGCCGATGTTTCCCATTGGTTTCACCGTCGCCGTGGTATCGCCATTGCCGCCATTGCTTCAGGCAATTATCTGGCGGGAACCATTTGGCCGTTTTTCTTAAATGACGTTTTAATCACCGATGGCTGGCGCACCGCTTATGCTTATATTGCTATCGTTCTGCTGGTTGTTATGTTGCCCCTTGCTTTTGCGCTGAAAAAACGCCCTCCACACCAAACCAGCAATACGGGCTTAATAGATTCAGTCACGCGCCAGACCAACCTTTCGCCGCGCGCCTTAATTATTTTGCTTTCGATTGCAGGAGTTGGCTGCTGCGTTGCCATGTCTATGCCGCAAGTCCATATCGTTGCTTTGTGCGCCGACTTAGGGTACGGCGTTGCTGTTGGCGGCCAAATGTTATCGTTGATGTTAGCGGGCGGTATTGTCTCGCGTTTATTGTCTGGATGGTTGGCCGATCATATTGGCGGGGTTAAAACCTTGCTCCTTGGTTCTGTGTTGCAATGCATCGCGCTGTTTTTATATATCCCGTTTGATGGGTTGGTTTCGCTCTATGTTGTATCGCTTATTTTCGGCTTATCACAAGGCGGTATTGTACCCAGCTATGCGATGATTGTGCGCGAATATTTACCTGCCAAAATAGCGGGAGAACAAGTCGGCTTGGTGATTATGGCCACAGTCTTTGGCATGGCATTTGGTGGCTGGTTATCGGGGTGGATTTTCGATCAAACTTTGTCCTATCAAGCAGCCTTCATAAATGGCATCGCGTGGAATTTTTTAAACATTGCTATCGTCGGGTTTATCCTTTGGCAAACCACAAAACGCAAACCAACCGTCACCGTTTTTACACAAAGTGCATAAAGCTGCCCTGAAATCGCTTCAATTTTGACGTTACGTTTAGGAATGCCTTTATCTATTGGTGTTAGCATAACCAAAATTAGTAATTTCAGGAGAGATCATGCTTTTAAAATCCATTCTTGGCGGCGTTGTCATTGCAACAGGCTTAACCCTAACAACAACGGGCGCTGTGGCTGAACAGCCAGTTCTTAAAAAGCCCGATATTGCAGAAATACTTAAACGTAAAATGCTGCGCAAACCTATTCGCCGCTATGGCCGCCAAGTGTATGGTCGCGCCAATGTATCAAGCGAACTTCGTGCCGATTTAGTTGTGCTCAGCGTTGGCATTAAAGCCAACAGCGATAATGCAGGCAATGCGGTTCAAGCACTTGATGCCAAAAAGAAAGCTATCCTAGATGCGATCAAATCATCTGGTTTCGAGGTTTCAAATGCACAAGTATCTAATCTGCGCGTTTATAATCGCAACCGCTCGAGCTATGTAAATGGCCAACGGAAGAACGTAGCGTCATTTGAAGGCTCAATGAGCATTGAATTTGTTTTTCAAGCCAGCGATGATGTGTTGGCTGATGTTGCGAAAATTGCGGGTAATCGTGTCACAAGCATAAACTCTATGCGCTACAAGTTTTCTAAACAAGCATGGGATACCGCCGTTACCGAGTTAAAAGCAAAAGCGCTAGACCAAGCAACCCGTCAAGCCAAAACCAAAGCTCAGCACCAAAACCGTGAGCTTGGCATGTTGATGAGCAAAACGACCACCGACCCATATAATCGCGGCCAACGCGGCGCCACAAAGCGCTCTATGTTATTACAAGTAACCGCACGGGTGACGTATCAAACAAAGTAAAAGTAGCATTCAAATTACCCAGTAGAGCGCTTCATGTTTTGTTTGAAACACAAACAGGGCATGAAACGCCGTAATTTGAATCATTTAAGTAGGTGTTCTGGGTCAGTGAAAACATGAACGACTCCAGTCGTTATTGAAAACTTTCTCGTACACCTTGTTTAAGCGCCGGTAAAACGTCTGTTTCAAACCAAGGGTTTTTCGCTAACCAAATGTTGTTGCGAGGGCTGGGGTGCGGGATAGGTATGATACTTGGCCAGTAATCGCGCCAACTTTGTACCGTTTGGGTGAGCGTTTTTTTGGCGTTTTTCCCGATATGATATTTAATAGCATACTGGCCAACGGTGATGACCAGTTTGATATTTGGCAGCGCGGCTAAAACAGGTTGATGCCAAGTTTGAGCGCATTCGGGTCGCGGCGGTAAGTCTCCTGATTTCCCTTTTCCTGTTGCAGAACTTGTTAAGGAGCCAGGAAAACACAAACCCATTGGCAAAAAAGCAAACTTACTTTTGTCGTAAAACTCTTGTTCGGTAACGCCCAGCCAATCCCGCAAACGATCACCTGACTTATCTTTAAAGGGCAATCCTGTTTCATAAACCACGCGCCCGGGCGCTTGACCTGCAATCAATATCCCAGCCCGTTCATCGGCGCGAATGACGGGGTAAACATCATCGGGCAGATGAGCTTTGCACAAAGTACATTTTGAAATTTCAGCGCAAAGCCTATCTATCTCGGTGACACGTTTGGCGCTCATTTTCGCTCTAATAGGCCGAGGGATTTTTCAAACAAAGATGTGACGATCAATTGACCTTTCAGCCCTTCGGCAGCCCCTGTTGTCATGCCATAACTTTTGCTTGGGTCTTGCAACTGTTCAATGATTTTTCCGTTGCCATCAAAGCGGACAATAAAGCCATAGCGCGTGGCTTTGGGGCGCATAAAGGCGGGTAAGCGCTGAACAATTTTGCGGACAAATGGTTTGCCAGCTAGATCATCAATCGGATCAGAGCGTGGCGACACAAGACCAATCCAAAACGTGCCATCGGCGGCTGGGTTGATATTATCAGGAAACCCCGGAAAGTTAGTGATGATGGTTTCTTTCTGACCAGCTTTTTCACCTTTTAGCCAAATTTTATCGACCTTGTATTCACCCGTTGAGGCCACGACCAAATAGTCATCGTCTTTTGAAAGCGCAAGGCCGTTGGCATAACTAAACCCACCAGCAACCTTAGTGGTTTCTTTGGTTTTTGGGTCCCATTTAAACACTTCGCCATAATGGCCGTGCTCCATCAGGTCGAGCAATGAAGACTCATAAGTACCAACTGTTGCCGCGCCAAATTTTGATGATGAATGACTGAAATAAACCGTGCCATCGGCGGCAATATCAATATCATTGGCATAGACAAGTTTTTTGCCACCCGTAATTTGATCCGTCAGCAATTCCAGTTTCCCATCCATAGAAACACGGAAAACACCTTTCTTAGAATCGGTAAAATAAAGCATTCCATCAGGCCCGAACTCAACCCCGAGCGGGCGACCGCCAGATTCAACAAACACAGTGGTCTTGCCACTAGCAGGGTCAATTTTTAAAATTTTGCCATCTTTAACGCTGGCATAAACCATACCATCAGGGCCAACGGCCGCATCTTCTGGTCCGTGATAAGGATCAACCGAGATGGTTTTTAAATTGCCAAGTTTGGTATTGGGGGCGAAGGTGCCAACATAACCTGCGTTCTTGGGCGCGTCCCAAACCTTCGGATCAATCGGCACGGGCCATAATAACAAATAGCCAATGCCCGCGACAATAATCAGTCCAAGTAGTTTTGCAATTTTTTTTAACACGATGATATCCTCCCAAGTTTTTCTTTAGAGCATTTCATGTTTTGTTTGAATCACAAACACTGCATGAAATGCAAGACTATCAATACCTTAAGTAGGTCGTTCTGGTTCAATGTAAACCAGAACGACTCTAGAGGCTAGCATGATAAATCTATGGCGACTAGGCTGTGACTAGGCTGCGACTAGATTGGAACCGTTCTGGTTTGTATTAAACCAGAACGGTTTATTTAAGTGGGTGACAGCCTTGCATTTTATGCTGTGTTTTCAAGGTTTCTTATTGTGCCCGCCAATTTTAAAATTTTGTGCATGGTCTGGTGTTTTAACACCGCTCAAAACGCGTGGGTCGCTGATTGGCGCACCAACTTGTAGGGAAACGGGAAGAACGCCAGCCCAGATTGGCAAGTCATAATCTTCATCATCATCAATTGGCGGCCCTGTGCGTACTTTGGCAGCGGCTTCATCAATTGGCATTGATAATACGGTTGTGGCTTTAAGTTCTTGATCGTTCATAGGGCGAAGCATGTCCCAGCGCCCAGGATACAAACCTTCAATCATGGCTTTTAGACGGTCAGTTGCTGCTTGCGGGTCGCTCACAATACTGGCCTTACCAAATAACATAACAGAGCGATAATTAACCGAATGATGAAACGCCGAACGCGCTAAAACCATGCCATCAAGAATAGTGATAGCCATACAGACATCTGCGCCGTCTGATTTTTTAATCATTCGACTGGCCGATGAACCGTGCCAATAAACATGATTACCTTGTCGCCATTGAAACGTTGGTGTCACCACGGGCGAACCATCAAGCACATAAGACACATGACAAAGCGGCATGGCATCTAAAATAGCATGAATGGTTTGGTGTTTATAATCACCGCGCTCATGGCCACGTTTTAAACGGGCGCGTTGTGATGGAGCATCTGATTTTTTTGGCAATGTTTTTCTCGTATCTTGCGGTGAATTGATCTTCAGGATAAAACAAATTGGAATTATAAGAATATCCAGTTTGAAGAAAATGAATAAGACCACTTTAATAGATGCTGCATTGCTAGCCATTGCCCTCGATAAAACATTGCGCCAACCGATGTTTGAGCAGTTGGCGCAAAACCTGCGCCAGCTTATTTTAGCTAAGAAAATTCCAGCAGGTGCAAAAATCCCCTCTAGCCGTCAATTGGCGGGCGAGTTGTCGGTATCGC
This sequence comes from Hyphomicrobiales bacterium, assembly GCA_027067085.1. Lineage (GTDB taxonomy): Bacteria > Pseudomonadota > Alphaproteobacteria > Rhizobiales > Aestuariivirgaceae > JALWJW01. Next base: position 4,431 of record JAMOMM010000331.1, on the reverse strand, counting down.
GTGTGACTATCGTGACAGCGTTTGACCAGCTGATTGCCGAAGGGTATTTGCAAGGTCGGCGTGGGGCAGGGGTGTTTGTCGTCAATGATCTGCCCGAAGAAATTTCTCAAATCAGCGTGACGGAAAGGCCAAAATCTTGCCCGCCACAAATGCCCCCTATGCTGCGGCCATTTCAACCCACCAGCCCAGATATGCGACTGTTCCCTCATAAGGAATGGGCAAAGCTGTTCCAACGGTTATGGGCAAATCCCAAAGATGATTTGCTGGCTGATATTGATGTAATGGGCTTTTGGCCTTTGCGCCAACAAATTGCTGAGCATTTGTCCCAATGGCGCGGCATCAATTGTTCACCAGACCAAATTATCATTACATCAGGAGCGACCGAAGCCATGCAGATGATCGCTGGCGCGTTGCTGACAAAAAGCGATGTAGTAGGCCGTGAAGACCCTGGCTACGGCTTATTTGATCAAGTTTTTGGCCGTAATGGCATCAAAGTGCAACCGTTAAAAGTGGATCAATATGGCCTGACGGTTGAAGCGCTGCAAAACGCTCCAATTTCGCCGCGATGCATCATTACCACGCCATCGCGGCAATATCCTTTAGGCTTTACCATGCCATTAGCGCGGCGCTTGCAGTTGCTTAATTGGGCGGCCCAAAGCAACAGTTATATAATTGAAGACGATTATGACAGCGAATACCGCTATACGGGCCAGCCGTTGCCAGCATTGATGAGTTTGGAACATCAAGGCGACCACGCGCGGGTGATTTATATGGGAAGTTTCTCCAAAGTGTTTTCCAAGTCCTTGCGGTTGGGATATTTGGTGGCCCCCATCAAAATTACTCAAAAGTTATCAATGGAATTGGCAAAAACAGGCCCAAGCGCTGCTTTTATCAGCCAACCAGTATTGGCAGCATTTATGGCTTCTGGTGCTTTTGCCAGTCATATCAGAAAGATGCGCCGCACCTATGCCTTACGCCAAAAGGGGTTCATTGCCGCTGCAAATAAACATCTTAACGGTCTGATAGTGTTTGAGGCAGCTCAAGGTGGGATGCACCTCGTTGGTTACCCATCAAAGCAATTGTCCGACACACTTAGTGATGTTGAGGTTTGCGCCTTGGCAGACCAAGTGGGCGTAACTTTTTTACCATTGTCTAAGAGCTTTTCCTCAGACGAAAAAATGCAAGGCATCATTGCAGGTTATGCTGGGTTTTCGTTAGATGAGATAGACAACGCTTTTAAACGGTTGGGTGAGCATTTTAGACATCTTAAACATCGGCGTTAATGTCTCATGGTTCAAAAGTATTGACCAATATCAATTGCAACATGACAACGGCTGCGTTAGGTTGCTTTCGATGATGAATTTGCGTAAAAACTTTCACCTAAAATGGCTCTTGCTAACACTATTTTTAGTGCAAGCAGTTACACCTGTTGCGCTTGCCTCAAGTGTTTCTACTCAAAAGATTGACGGTATCGTCATTTGCACCACGACGGGGTTGAAAGTTCTTAACCCACAAGGCGATCTTGTGCCAGTTGGCGAGTACGATCAAGGGTTGGTTTTTGAACATTGCCATGCCTGTTTTACCTCAACTTTTTTCGGAAACCTTGAAGCATCAAATCATTATCTCGTTGACCTTCTTCGTCTTTCTACGCGGAAAAAACAGCCAGCGTCTTTAGGCTTTAGAAATGCTTTTTTAGTTATTTCGCCATTTGCTGCCCGCGCCCCACCTGCCTAATTGAATAAGTTATCTACAAATTCAGTTTTAAAGCAGGTTTTTCTGCGCACTCGGGTGTGTATTCCAAGCAATACGCACCAAAATTTAAGGTTTCAAAAAATGAAAACGACTAAAACACTTTTGTCAGCAATTGCTGTCGCTGCAACTGTTGCCGTCTCATCTCTTCCAGCATTTGCTGATGGCATTATGATTGATAATATACGCGCCCGCCCAACATTGGGAGCAGGTAATATTTCTGGCGCATTTTTCACAATTCACAATAAAGGCGGTAAAGCCAATAAACTCATCAAAGCAGAAAGCAAAGTTTCTGACCGTGTGGAGCTTCACACTCACTTAAAAGAAAACGGCGTGTTTAAAATGCGCCAAGTTCAGAGCATTGCAGTACCAGCAGACGGTATGACAGAGCTTAAGCCAGGCGGGTTACATGTGATGCTGATTGACATCAAGTCAAAGCTCAAAATCGGTGACAAGTTTAAATTAAAACTGACCTTTGCCAATGGCGAAGTACAAACCCTAGATGTGCCTGTGTTAAAAATTGGTGGCCACGGAATGATGAAAATGGATCATAAGAAAATGCACGGTATGAAAAAAATGGGCGATAAGAAGATGGATGGTATGAAGAAAATGGGTGATAAGAAAATGGACCACAAAAAGATGGATGGTATGAAGAAAAAAATGCCAACCAACTAAACTATAAACAAAATTGAGTGTCTCAGGCTGTACGCAACAATGCGTACATGCCTGAAACACTAATCAAAACAATACCAATAATGGCAAGGGTATTAGGTGTTTGGTCAAATACAAAATACGCCGATAATAACGACCATAAAACCGCTGTATATCGAAACGGTGCTGTTGCCGACAATTGCGCGACGCGCGATGCAAGCACAACCGATAAAGTTGCAAATACTAAAAATATAGCTGCCGCACCAAGGGTCAAAACGTGGTTTTGCGATATGGCCGAAACCCCTTGATAAACAGCATAAATACTTCCAGCGATAGTAACTAAAACGACGTTTGCGAGGGTAATGAAAAGCGTTGGCGTGCCGCTCGGAATACGCCGCGTCATAGTATCTCGCATGGCCACCAAAATTATAACGCCAATGACGAGCAAGCTATAAGGTTCAAACGCTGCAGCACCTGGTTGCAAAATCAGCATCACACCAATAAATCCAACAAAAATCGCACTAATACGCCGCCAACCAATCCGCTCGTTCAAAAACATCACGCCGAACAATACCACTGCCAACGGCACCGCCTGTAACAGCGCTGTAACAGTGGCGATGGATGAATTAAACAGGGCGGTCAGGAACAAAAATGTTGCCACAACATCAAAGCAAGCCCGCATCAAAACAGGTTTGCTGAATAAAGCTCGCCATTGGTTTAACTGCCCCATAATGGCGATCAGTAATATCATAAAGATGATGGCAAAAGCACCGCGTGTGACCAATAATGTGCCGAGAGGCAAGTCATAGCTTATGGTTTTCACGAGCGTATCATTTACAACATAACCAGCCATACCTATGGACATGTAAACACTACCCAAAGCAGGATTGTTTGGGGGGCTGGGCGCGGAGTTAGGCGAAGTGTTAGACGAAGTGTTGGACATTGCAAGCCTTGAAGAGAAAACCTAAGATTTCACTCTCAAGGTTTTCAATGCGCTGGCAAGGGTTATTTTTAGCGGCGTAGAATTTCTAACTTTACTCGCGCAATGCCAGAGCGGTGCAAACCGATTTTACGCGCTGCCCCATAGGCTAAATCAATAATCCGACCCTTAATGAACGGCCCGCGGTCGTTGATGCGAACAGTTACCTTGCGACCATTACGTAAATTGGTCACGCGAACGCGTGTGCCAAAGGGCAGTGTTTTGTGCGCAGCCGTCAAACCATTGGGATTAAATCGTTCGCCATTGGCCGTGATTTTTCCCATTTTGTACCATGATGCAATGCCAGTATGTCGTATTGCTGCATGGGCCAGCTGGCTGGTGAGGACAAGGCCGATACCAAGAATAATGCCGCCGAAAAGTTTATTCATCAGTTATTGTCCTAAGGCTCTAGAGTCGTTCATGTTTTCATTGACCCAGAACGACCTATTTAAGTGATTGAAATTACGGCGTTTCATGTCCTGTTTGTGATTCAAACAAAACATGAAACGCTCTAGGAAAGCGCCTTCAAATACTAGGGTATGTCGTTTTCAGCGTGGCTTTTGGAGGATAAATGTGGCGTAATACGGGCGGAACTCAAATTCTATTCGGACAGGTTGTCCCGTCATAAAAGGTCGAAAAAAAATGCCCCAACAAAAACAAGAGGCCATCATTGTAGGCGGCGGCCACAATGGTTTAGTTTGCGCCAATTATCTTGCCATGGCTGGCATCAAGGTGCGCGTTCTTGAAGCCCGTCGTGTTGTTGGTGGAGCAGCCGTTACAGAGGAGTTTCACCCGGGGTTTAAAAACTCAGTTGCCGCTTATACTGTCAGCTTGCTCAACCCAAAAGTGATTGCCGATTTGGAGTTGCATAAACATGGGTTGGAAATCGTCCACCGCCGCGTCAATAATTTGTGGCCTCATAATGATGAAAACTTCTTGGCCTTTCCTGTGGGTGCGCAAAAGCTCAAAGAAGAAATAGCCCTGTTCTCCCAAGGCGATGCAAATGCATTATCGCGATACTCTCGCGACGTTGGCATGGCCGCAGACCTCAT
>JAMOMM010000330.1 GCA_027067085.1 Hyphomicrobiales bacterium | reverse complement strand
CGGCGCTACCTTGACCGTTCTCCAAAGCGATATTATTTGGAATTAAGGCTTAAAAAGGCGCGCTCATTATTGTTACAAACTGACATGTCGGTCATCAATGTTGCTCTTGCCTGCGGGTTTACATCACCGTCGCATTTTTCAAAATGCTACCGCGCATTTTATGGTAGCACACCATACCGTGAGCGCGGCGTTCCCATTATTGAATCATAAAAAACGCCGCGGCTAAAAAAATAAAGGAGCGGATTCTATTGAACCCGCTCCTCCGACAGAGCCATCGACTGCGACCGGGGGCATTTTGCAGCAGACAGCCTATCGATTTCGAAATTTAAAAAAATGCCCCACCAAATATTGAACAGCACAAATTGTGTACATTCATACGTAGCGCTACTGGAACAAAAGCAAGCCTTGCTGTCAAGATAATTTCAGACAACTTTTCCGTTTTTACTTAAACAAGCATTATCACTTCAATGAAATTTTTGCTATTTTGGCAACTGCACCACTTCTCAGCCACGCACGGAAGGCAATGTTAAAATCACTTCTAAACCACCTAACTCTGATTCAGACAGGTCAATTTTCCCATCATACATTGCAGCTGTTTCCGACACGATTGACAAGCCCAAACCAGTGCCAGGTTTTGTTTCATCCAACCGTCTGCCCCTTATTAGGGCTTCATGCCGTGTTTCTTCTGGAAGGCCTGGTCCATCATCGCCAACTGAAACTTTAATCCACTTACGCCCGCCATCTGATCCTGTTTCGTCATAGACAGCGCGAACGAGAATTAAACCTTGCGACCATTTTGAAGCATTTTCCATCAAGTTGCCTAGCATCTCTTCAAAGTCTTGTTTTTCACCACGAAACTTTAAATTTTTGGGGCAATCAACGACAATTTGCAGCCCCTCATCTTGGTGAATTCTCATCAAAGTTCTAGCCAACGCATCGCAGGCTTCTTTAACATTTGTCGCGGCACCAATGGATCGCGCGCGCGCTGCACGCCGAGCACGGTCAAGGTACAAATCAACCTGACTTCTCATAATAACGGTTTGTTCGCTAACCTTTTCAGCCAACTTTCCTTTATTCAAATGGGCCTCATTTGCCAGAACGCTCAATGGTGTTTTAAGCGCGTGGGCCAAATTCCCAACTTGCGTTCTTGCGCGCTCAATAACTTCGGTATTGGCTTTTATCAATAAATTGAGTTCATCAGCAACAGGACTGATTTCAATTGGAAATTCGCTATCTAGGTGGTCGCTGTTACCGCGACGAACTTCTGTAAGTTCGCGGCGAAGTAGTCGAAGCGGTTTGAGACCAAATCGAACTTGCACCATAATCGCAACAAGCAAGCCGATGCCAAGCATACCTAAGACAATAATCAAGCCGCCTTTAAACGCCGTAATTTCTTCTTTAAGCTCATCGAAATTCCCAGCAACCACAAACGAGTAATTTTGCTCACCACCAAACAAAGTAAATTGTTGTTCAATCGCTCGTAAACGAGTACCGCGAGAATCGCTTAAGAAAAACCCTGCAATGCCATTATCATCCCTCTGCAATAGCTGTTTATCCGTCGGGTTTAATTTGGTTTCCAACAGTGATGGGGAAAATAAACCGTTGGCTTGCGAACCCTCCACTGAAGTGATTTGCCAATACCAACCCGAAAGCGGAAGCCGAAAACGAGTGTCTGCGATCTCGCCCAATATTCGTAACTCGTTATTTTGGCTTATTTCAACGCTTGCTAACAAGCCGTCTAACACAGCTTGCAATCGAGCATCAAAATTGCGCTCAACCGCACTGGAAAACAAGTTCACCAACATTAAGCCTGCAACAAACAATAAGATGATGCTTACAACGGCAGCAGATGCGGTTAAACGAAAGGAAAGTGAATTAGCTCGCATCATCCGGCTCAGAAAGACAATACCCTAAACCACGAACAGTCCGTAAAACATCAACACACAACTTTTTACGTAGCCGCCCAACAAACACTTCAATTGTATTTGAATCACGATCAAAATCTTGATCGTATAAATGTTCCACCAATTCTGTGCGCGATATAACGCGGCCTTTATGGTGAATGAGATAAGCCAAAAGACGATATTCAAGCGAAGTGAGTTTAAGGGCTTTGCCATCAACCGTTGCTTTGGCACTTGCAGTATCGACAATGAGGGGGCCACATTCCAGCTCGCTTGTTGCATGGCCAGCGTTCCGGCGTAAAAGTGCTCGAATTCGAGCTAAAACTTCTTCCATATGGAACGGTTTGGAAACGTAATCATCAGCACCTGCGTCAAAACCAGCTACTTTATCGCTCCAACGATCGCGCGCGGTTAGAATCAATACTGGCATTTTACGGCCATCACGCCGCCACTGTTCAAGCACCGATACCCCGTCCATGATCGGCAAGCCTAAATCCAGCACCACTGCATCATAAGGTTCAGTGTCGCCTAAAAAGTGGCCTTCTTCGCCATCAAAAGCTTTATCCACGACGTACCCAGCTTCGGAAAAGGCATCTGCCAATTGGCGATTTAAGTCTGGATCATCTTCAACAATAAGCAAACGCATCGGCTGGCCCTCCCAATATTATTCATTTTTTTCATGTTACGCATATTCGCGCGACAAGTCAGCCAGAAATGTGCCTCTTTGTGCACAAACTAGAGTCGTTCTGGTTTACATTGAACCAGAACGACCTACTTAAGGCGTTGATAGTCTTGCATTTCGTGCTGTGTTTACGTAACAAACAAAGCATGAAACCTCTAATTTGGAAGAACCCGAACACGGCCCGTTTTACCATCGACGAGGACCTTGAGTAAGCCTCCAGAAACTTTAACTCTAATTACATAGCCGCGTTCTCGTTTATTAAAACGGATACTAATGACTTTGCCTTTTGGCGCCGTTCCCATCGCGGCTTGAACGGCTTGAGTAGGGGAAATCACATTGTTTGGGTTTTCGGCAACAAGGAATGCTTTGGGAGAAAAAGTCTTAGTTTCAATCACAGTTTCAATCACGGTGGTCTGCTGATTAAAATGCAAAGTATTTCTACTGGCCAAAGCACGGCCTTCAACAGCCAAACACAAAACCAGTGTTGTTGCTATAATTGCCAGAAATTTGCTTGTTACTCGTTTCAATTTCACTGCCCTAGTTCCCCCGAACCAATAGTATTACTTCAATTTAAGCATTGAACATACAAAACCGAATATGAACACAACATGAATAGTGTTTTTAATGAGGCAAAACACTCTAACGCGGCCCCTTATAAAGATTGTTTTTTCTTTTGAAATCAACCGATTTTCGCAAAAAATCAACAGGTACACGTCTGGCAACTGTGGTGCTTACTTTTTCAATTGTGCGACCTCCAATATAACCACCCACACCAATACTGAGTAAATTCCACATTCCTTCAGGAATGTCATGCCATCTAGGTTTAAATGGCATGGGTGTAACCAACAACAAATCAAGTGTCGGCAAGACCAACCCATAAACTAACAAAAACGTCATCACGAGATACATCAAAATAGGCCGCCAACTTCGAGCCAGAAGGGAGCCTTGTGATATTTCTGCAAGTACAATGTCTCGTTGAGCGCTGGCAAACTCCTTTCGAGCCTGCATAACCTGAGAGGTCATCTCCGCTTTAAGTTTCGCTTTAAGGTTTGGGTCGGGAATGAGCTTGTCTACAATAGAGAAAATTGGCCCGTTCAATAACGCCAAGAGTGGACCGAGCAAGGCTGATGTCAGCATATCATACCCCTTCATGTTTTGATTTTAACCAGCGCTCTTTGATTATCCAGGCCGTTGCAACAAGGATCAAGGCGAATAAAAAGCCTGTAAATAACGGTGCAAACTGTTCCCCAACACCAGAAGAAACCGCCGAGAACAAACCTGCGATTGCACTGATAATCGCAGCAAAACCGGTGGTGCTTTTAAACAATGGTTTGCCATCAACTGGCTTAATTTTAGGATAGCTCCTTTTGTCTGGAAAAGGTTGGTGGGATAAAAACAAGCCGCCTTCGGCCGCGCGCCGTTTTACCAGTCCGCGATAGGTTTTGCCCCCTGCTTTGACCCAAAGGGCTAACCGAGCTGGCACCGCCTCAAAACGACCCGCATTTACAACGCGTAAAACCGATGATCGTTTAAATCCGCCCACACCAACATTATAGGCAAAACTGACAAGGGCTGAAAACTGATTGTTATTTAGCTTCACTTTAATAAACGGGCGAATTTGAGAGGAGAACTTCTCGACATCCTTACTCAAAATTTCTAGTGCACGCTGCCTAGAAATCACCATTCCCGGCTTAACTATCGGCTGCCCAGCCATTGAAGTGTGACCATAACCAATCGTCCAGATACCAACTGGATCTTTGTAGGCCCGCGCCCGAAAGCCTTCATAGTGTTTGATTAGGGCTAGGCCTTTTGAGTTTACTTTCATGAATTCCTGCTTTCTGATTATTTGAAAATGGCGGCAAATGGCATTTTGCTGATTAGCGCGCCAAAGGTGGCAGATACTGCAATCAACAAGGAAAGCATTCGCCAACCACCTTTGTATCCAACAACCGCGTCACGAATTTCTCTTACATCCTTTTGAAGTTGTTTCAGGTCATGTTCCAAACTGGTCATTTTGGCTTCAAGCCGACCAAGCTCACGCTCATGAGATGTTGTCATAAGGTCTCCGATTATAATTTTAACATTGGAAATTTAGGTGCAGAAAAGCGTTCAACCGAAATGGGCAATATCCAAGCTTGCACCAATGCACATTGCATTTGTTTGGATCGAGCGAACATACACTTCGATGTAATCACCCGCCACTAGAGGCCTAATCATTGTATAAGACGCAATCATCTCAGATCCGTTTGATGCAAACCCATTAGGCGCAAAAGTGCCGCTCCCTGGAGGGTTCAATTTAGATCCATTTTTGAAGATGTCTAAACCCCAACCATCGCCAGAGCCTATAACCTGACTACTTAAAACAATGTGCGGTATAATCAAATACAAGCCATCTTGATTTATCGTCACCTGCTCGTTTGCAGCATCCACACTGATGTCACCTTGCAACTCTTGGCGAACTTCGAAAGAGACTTTTTCGGTTGTGTTACTTCCCCAGCTCAGGTCTGAATTGCGCGACAAACAGACCAATGGTTTGGCAGGCATGGTGACCGTGCCAGATGCCTTATCAATCTTTAAAGCGGTTTGCCATGTGGCCCCGTCAGGTGAAACTTTAACTTGAACGTCATCATCACCCACAAGCCCTATTTCTGCGCGCCCTGAAAAACCGTTTTGCAAAACAATGCTTGCGGTATCAGCCATCATGTTTTTGTTTAACTTGTGCTGCACGCTCGAGCCGACATGGTTAAACAAAATCGCCTCACTCGATACAGACAGTTTATTGGTCGAATCAGGGGTTGCATTCACACCCCAAATATCGACTTGCGAAGGCACAACACCAGCTCCAACAAAATCAAGCCAATCGGTTCCGCTCCAAACAGATAAAACCTCATCGCTAGAAATCCATGTTGTGAACCCCGCCTTTAAGGTGAAAAACGTCCAAGCACCATCCTGAAAAACTGAAAACTCATTATCATGCGTAAGCCATAAACCAATCGCGTTACTAGCAATCAAATATGCATCGCCTTCTTGCGGGGTTGCTGGGGGGCTGGTTAAATCACGCCGCAATACATGAGCATGAATATGGACATCAAGTTTACGCAATGCTTCATTATGAGTCACATGTTTTTGGGCTTGAGCACCATCAATAAATGGCAAGCCAAGGTTAAAAGTCTCAGACATAAAATGTTCTTTCTGTAAAAGTTCCAGCCCCAACTGTTTGACTTATTTGAGCTACTCTAAATGTGAAACCGGACGGCAAAGGAGTTCCAAAATCGGCAAGACGATCAATGTTGGTATATTCCAAGTTTGGCACGGACGAATGGATGGTTCGAATGACGGTATTTGCCGGCGTGTCATCACTCATAATTTCGATAACGTAATTTTCACTAGCTTCTCCCAATGGAACGTCATCAAACGCCCAGCTGTCAGCATCCACACGCGTTCGCCTTATCCAACTCAATGCGAGATGATCCGACATTTGTCGTGCGCTCAAATGAACTGGAGATAATGGTGACAAGGCCAACCCCGTTGCCTCATTTTCAAACTCTAAGTAGGCAGGATGGGCATGATCCAAACCAGAAGGACCAAGACGCATTAACCGCGCTCGACCAATGTCACTGGCTTGCGTTGGAATTTGAACGAGCGCAGAATTGAGCAAAACACATTTGCTGCCAACAGGTCTCACCGCTAACATATTTCCATCGCTGCCAAGTTGGCCACGCAATAGAACCGATAAATCCCAAACCCCGTCTCCAACAACTATTGCATTTTGATACTGGATGATTTCCCACCCAGTTTCTTCATCTCCAATGGCCATAAGATTCCCACCTGAAAGCAGGGAGGACAGGGAAATCGAAGATAGTTCCGCGTCAAATACCTTAATGCGAACTTTCGTTGCATAGTCTATTCGAGCAAGAGGTCCAGCGGGCATTTGTGTTTGCAATTGGCCAAGCGTTGATGGTGCATCAATCACCCCAATAGCTTCATAGCCCCCGCCTGTTTCTTCTAACAATGCTAACTGACCAGGCCAAGGTAGTGCTCTGGTTGCAATCCACTGGGCGTTTGGATTTACATTAGAGTTTAGCAGTGGCAAGTCTAACACCACATGGAAAGGAGCGTTAAAACTTGGTGGCACTTGTGATGGCGCTAATTGCTCATCTTCTTGAGCATGACTATAATTATCAATGTCAATTTGCGAGGCTGTGACCTGACGCATTTCACCATCAATGATTTCATTTATTCGATATGTCCGATCACCCGAGCCAATAGCAATCTCAACAGTGTCACCAACCTCAACGCCGAGATAGCTTGGCGGCAAGGCGAAACTAATTTTTTCACGGGCGGCCCAAAGTTCATGTAGTGAGATTGCCGCTTGTTTTTGCGCCAACTCCCGAGACATAAGAACTGGGGCTTGAAGCAGCAATTCACGCGCAGATTGGCCTGTTAGTTTTTGCACATCAACTGAGGCCTGCTGATAATTATCGGCAGTACTAATAAACAACATTTGCAATCTATCAGGCAGGTCTGTTTCTTGCGCTCGCGTTAATTCATAGGCTTGAGCTTCGGGCTTGGAAACCACAAATTTTTCTTGAACGAGCGCTTGAGAAGCCGCTTCATTTCGGCGACGAAACTTAATTTGTCCTTCTGCTTCAACCGCATCAAATGAAAACAAACTCGTTATTGTCTCAAGCGCTTGTCTGGCCGACATATTGCGATCTACAATAAAGCCGTCAACCACCCCATGAATTTGGCTAACGTCATATTGGTCAAAGCCATAGTCGTCCAAAATTGAGGCGACTAATTTTGCCAAGGGAGCAGCACCCAGTCGGGCATTTATCCAATGACCCGTTTTATAATTGTCACCATCGGCCCAAACACTGGTGAGGTGAGGAAAGCTTGGAAAGGGTCGTGCATCCCAAGCCCAAACAAATTGCCCAGACAGTTCAACCATTGCACTGCCATAAATCGAAGAGACAGGATTATGCACCCCTGAAATTGACCAATAATCTAGTACCGTATCGAGATAACAACGTTGAATATAATCATCGCGCTGACCGTTCGAAAAATATGGCACCTGACTTTCAACCGATTTTGGATCATAAAATACATTGGGTTGATTGGTGCCTTTATCGATTGCAGGGCAGCCAATTTCCGTAAACCAAATTGGTTTGGACTGTGGGAGCCAAGCGGTCGGCATGGCTTGTTCAATACCATTTAGTCGATTGAAATGAGAGTTGTTCCACCAGGAAACAATATCTTTGTAACGAAACACCCATGGCTTTGCATAAGCCCCATCAGTAATTGGCGTGCGATTTTGTAACTCTCTATCTACATTGCTTGCATAGAACCAGTTAAAGCCCTCACCGCCAGCAATATTGCTGCGTAAATATTGCTTGTCATAAATTGACCCGGCACCTGCTGCCAGATCTAAATGCTCATAGCCATCGCGCCAATCAGACAAAGGCATGTAATTGTCGATACCAATAAAGTCGATATTTGAACTTGCCCACAACGCATCCAAATGGAAGAACACATCGCCTGAACCATCGCTGGGATGATAACCAAAGTATTCGGACCAATCGGCTGCATATGAAATTTTCGCTTCTGGTAAAATTTGTGAAACATCGTTGGCAAGATCGATAAACTGTTGCACAACAGGAAAATTGTTTTGATGATCGCGCAAGCGTGTTAACCCGCGCAATTCAGAACCAATTAAAAAGGCGTTTACCCCCCCTGCCACAGCGCACAAATGGGCATAGTGCAAAACCATGCGCCGATACCCCCAATCGAGCACGCCAGTATAAATCACTTCCCCGTTCACAATTTGAAAATCTGATGATTGAGCGTTACCAAAAAAGCTGTCAATTTGATTGGTCACTTGAGCTGTTTGATCCGGGGAGCCAGCAAGGTTAGGCGCAGGCGCACACGTTATACGGCCGCGCCAAGGGTATGCTGGTTGGTTGGGCGAGAGACCATATGGATCAGGCAATTGGTTATCACTGGCAATATCCATCATTATAAAAGGATAGAAAACAGGCTCAATGCCACGCGCCTTTAAATCTTGGATCGCGCGAACCACCGACCCGTCATCGGGCGTGCTGCCAAATGCGGCGTGACCATCAACTTGCGAAACCAGTTGTGCGCTCAAGCGGGTTTGCCCACTTACCCGCCACGTGTGCGGCGTTGTTTGTTTATCGCTAGTTTCGACTCGCGGCTTTATTAAAACATCCCCGCAGCGCAAATCATCGCCAAACCATGAAACCACCAGCGATGCTTTAGACACGTTTTGGCAAGTATCTTGCAATTGATCCATCGAGATAGACCAGTCCGAGTGGGCTGAAACCGTATGGGCATTTTCGCCAATGGTGCCACCCCACCCGTCCGTGCGACTGACAATATCAGTGTCGTATCCAAACTCTGTTGCGCCAGGAATAATATTGACCGCTTTGATTTTTCCTTCAACATCGTCTAGAGATTTAAAAACCTCAAAAGATAATTGCGGTAGTCGATTGCCAAACCGTTCTAGTGGCAAATTTTCAAACACAATATAGGCGGTGCCACGAAATGCAGGCGCATTATCGATGCCTTGTTTTGCAACGATTAAACTATCAGGTAATTGGTCTTCATCACC
>JAMOMM010000329.1 GCA_027067085.1 Hyphomicrobiales bacterium | reverse complement strand
ACGAACGATGCCATTAAGATCACCTTTTAACAAGGTAAACCCAGCACTTTCCACCGCCACATCTGCCCCTGTTCCCATGGCAATGCCAACGTCAGCTTGTGCTAATGCCGGGGCATCGTTCACCCCGTCACCAGCCATCGCCACACGTTTACCACTGGCTTGAAGTTGTTTAATCAGCGCGGCTTTTCCTTCTGGCATCATATCAGCTTTGACATCATCAATATTGAGTTTGTCTGCCACGGCCTGTGCAGTGCGCTCATTGTCGCCTGTTGCCATGACAATGGTTAAACCTGCTTTATGCAGTTCATCAATCGCTTGGCTCGTGGTCTGTTTAATCGGGTCTGACACAGCAATCAAACCAGCAATTTTTCCATCTATTGCCACAAACATTGCAGTTTTTGCTTCGGCTCGCATTTGGTCAGCTATTTCAATAAACGCCCGTCGTTCAACCTTTAGGTCTTCCATCATTGCCTGATTACCAAGCGCGACTTGCTTACCATCGACGTTGCCTTTCACTCCCTTACCAGTCACCGCTTCAAAATCAGTTAGTGTTAGTAACTTCACACCACGTTTTTTGGCACCGCGAACAATGGCTTCAGCTAATGGGTGCTCACTATTTTTCTCTAAAGTTGCCGCATGAGCAAGAAACTCTTCCTCATTATTTCCAAGAGAAACAATAATATCGGTCAATTCTGGTTTGCCTTCAGTCAAAGTGCCTGTCTTATCGACGATGAGTACATCGACATCAGAAAACTGTTCCAATGCCTCAGCATTTTTCACCAAAACCCCAACCATTGCCCCCTTGCCTGTTGCCACCATAATCGACATTGGTGTTGCTAAACCCAAGGCACAAGGACAAGCAATGATAAGCACTGACACAGCAGAAATAAGAGCATAAGACATTGCAGGGGCTGGACCCCAGATAGCCCAAACAATAAAGGCGGTAATAGCGATAATCACAACGGCTGGTACAAAGTATGATGATACAACATCAACCATTTTTTGAATGGGAGCTCGCGAACGCTGAGCATCGGCAACCATATTAACAATTTGTGATAGCACCGTGTCTGATCCAACCCGTTTTGCTTCAAACAAAAAGCTGCCTGTTGTATTGATTGTTCCACCTGTTACTTTTTCACCAGTCGTTTTTTCAACGGGAACAGGTTCACCCGTCAACATTGATTCATCAACGCTTGAGCGACCCTCAGTCACAACACCGTCTACGGGAATTTTATCGCCTGGCTTTACGCGTAAAATGTTGCCAACCACAACATTCTCAAGAGGTACATCGTTTTCATTCCCATTTTCATCAACCAGTCGGGCCGTTTTGGGAGCAAGGTCGAGTAAAGCCCGTATGGCCCCTCCTGTTCGTTCGCGCGCCCGCAATTCTAAAACCTGACCAAGCAAAACCAAAACAACAATTACAGCGGCAGCTTCAAAATACACTTCTACCGTGCCATCGCTTTGCCTAAACGCTGGTGGAAATAAATCTGGCAGTATTGTTGCGATGACAGAATAGGCCCAAGCTGCCCCTGTACCTATGGCAATTAACGTAAACATATTGAGGTTGAAACTCATAACAGAATTCCATCCCCTTTTAAAAAATGGCCAACCGCACCATAAAACAACGGGTGTTGCCAATATTAACTCCATCCATATAGAAACTCTTTTCGGTATCCAGTCTTCTACGGGTAATCCAATAAATGGGCCCATTGCCAAAACCAAAACAGGTAATGACAGCACCAAGCCAAGCCAGAAACGTCGTGTAAAATCAACCAATTCAAGATTGGGTTCATCAGATGTATCTGGTAAATCCTTTGGCTCTAATGCCATGCCGCATTTGGGGCATTCTCCTGGGCCTTCTTGAATAATTTCAGGGTGCATCGGGCATGTATATAAAGTTCCCTTAGGCATTGGAGATGCTTTGGGTTTGTCGCCTAAATAATCTTGCGGATTATCGTCAAATTTTGTTTGGCAGTTTTGTG
>JAMOMM010000328.1 GCA_027067085.1 Hyphomicrobiales bacterium | reverse complement strand
ACCGACATTTGGGCAACGCCAGCGGTTACAAACAGGTTGAGCCCCACCGGCGGTGTTATCATACCGATTTCCATATTCACCACCATAATGATGCCTAGGTGAATAGGGTCGATGCCCAGTTGAATAGCGATCGGGAACACCAAAGGTGCCACAATAACCAACAGGCCAGATGGCTCCATAAACTGCCCACCGATCAACAAAATAATGTTGACGATGATAAGGAACATAATCGGACCAAACCCAGCCGCCAACATGGCTTCGGTAATCATTTGCGGAATGCGTTCTTCGGTCAATACGTGTTTAAGGATCAACGCATTGGCGATGATGAACATCAACATGATGGTCAACTTGCCCGCATCGAGTAATGATTGTTTGGTGTCTTTATGAAACCAAACGGTTAGTAGGGCCGTTGGCTTTTTGAACAAAGAAATGCTTTGCCCTGTTGCGCTGTGCAGAGGCCCCATATCGCGATAAACAAAGTTAGCAATAAAGAAGGCATAAATAGCAGCGACAGCCGCAGCTTCTGTTGGGGTAAAGATACCCCCATAAATACCACCTAAAATGATGATGATTAAAAGCAAACCCCACATCGCATCACGAAAGGCAGAAAAAACCTCGCCCCAACCAGCCCATGGCTGAGAGGGAAGGCCTTTAACTTTGGCATAAGCATAAATGCCTGCCATCAGCATGAAGCCCGCAAGTAGACCAGGGATCACACCAGCAAGGAACATCCGTCCAACAGAAACATCTGTTGCTGCTGCATAAACCACCATAACGATAGATGGCGGGATAAGAATACCCAAGGTGCCAGCATTACAAATGACGCCAGCGGCAAAGTCTTTTGTATATCCAACTTGGCGCATGCCAGCAATAACAATACCACCAATCGCAACAACCGTTGCAGGTGATGAGCCAGACAGCGCGGCAAACATCATACAAGCCAAAACTGAAGCAATGGCAAGGCCGCCTTGAAAGTGACCAACAATGGCAATGGCAAAGCGAATAATCCGCCGCGCTACACCGCCTGTTGACATAAAGGTTGAGGCTAAAATGAAGAACGGAATAGCGAGAAGGGTGTAGTGTCCATCAAAAGCAGAGAACAGTGTTTGTGCAACCGATGCAAGAGAACCGTTAGAATGGATCAACAAGAAAATAACACTTGATAGACCGAGCGAAACCGCAATCGGCACACCGATCAACATCATGCCAATAATCATGGCAAATAAAAGTGCGACGTCCATAACTTAACTCCCGCTCTTTGATTTATTGGTTGTTGGTTCTTCAGCTTTTACATTGGCAATAAACTCTTCCAACATATCTTCGCCCTCATGTGAAGCGATGAGCATGGATTGTTGGTTGGTCAAAATGCGCCAAAACCCTTGAACAAAACGATAGGTCAGTAAAGCCATAGAAAGCGGCAAAACAGCATAGGGGATAAACCGTGGAATTTTCTCATACAACTCACCATCGTTGAACCAAGTTGACAAAAATTGCAGCACGGCAGGAATGGGAATATCATCGGTTTCAAGGAAAGCTTGTTTACCAATAAACGGGGACCAATAATCCCAACTGCCCTTTAACATCAATAAGGCAAAGGTAATGCACAATGCGGCAGCAAGAAGTGACAGCGCCTTTTTGACCTTGTCTGGAAAAATTTGCAACAACACATCAACGCCAATATGAACCGAGTGCTTAACCCCATAAGAAGCCCCAAGAAGCACCAACCACGCAAACAAAAATACGGTGAGTTCAAGTGACCATAAGATATTGCTGTTAAACACATATCGCGCCACAACATTGGCAAAGGTTATGAGCGTCATTATGCCCAAAAGCATTGCGATAGCCGTTTCTTCAATATTGTCGATAGTTTGTGATATTTTTGATCTCGACATTTTATCCCTCCCTAACTGGACTTGAAAATGAACAAAATAAAATTGCGCGGCTTTCAGACAAGCCGCGCAAAGATAAAGCGTGTGTGATTATTTGTTGGCTTCTTGAGCCGCTGCAATTAAGTCAGCACCAATGTTGCCTTCAAACTTTTTCCAAACAGGTTTCAGCGCATCAACCCATGCTTGACGTTGTTCATCCGTAAGCGTGCGAACAACACCGCCAGCAGCAACCATTTTGGCTTTGTTTGCTGCGTTTACAGCAGTGGCTTCTTTGTTACGCAGCGTTGTAACTTCCATGATGATTTTGCTAAGTTGGTCGCGCACATCAGGTTTTAGACCAGTCCACCATTCATCAGAAGTCACAAGAAGATAATCAATGATGCCGTGGTTGGTTTCTGTCACGCCGTCTTGAACTTCAAAGAACTTTTTACCGTAAATGTTTGACCAAGTGTTTTCTTGACCATCGATAACTTTGGTTTGTAGGCCGCCATAAACTTCTTTAAACGACATTTTTTGCGGATTAGCACCAAGCTGCTCAAACTGAGCGACAAGCACATCAGATGGTTGTACGCGAAACTTTAGACCTTTTGCATCTTCTGGGCTGATAAGTGGACGTGAAGCAGACATTTGCTTCATGCCATTGTGCCAAAAAGCCAAACCTTGAAGGCCGCGTTTACGCATCGCATTTTTAAGTTTTTGGCCAGAAGGTGAGTTTTGGAATTTATCAACCGCATTGATGTCTTTAAACATGAAAGGCAAATCAAAAATGCGGAATTTTTTGGTAAATTTTTCGAACTTAGAAAGTGAAGGAGCTGCAAGATGAACATCGCCATTGAGCATTGCTTCAAGCACTTTTTTATCATCATACAAAGATGAGTTCGGATAAACTTCCATGCAAGCTTTGCCGTTCATTTCTTTGTTGACGCGCTTGGCGAGCAAAGTCGCGGCAATACCTTTTGGGTGCTTGTCGGTGTTGGTCACGTGTGAGAATTTGATAACCACTTCGCCCGGGTCACATTCACCAGCAGCAAAAGCACTGGATGTTGAAAGAGCCAAAACGCTGGCAGCAAGTAGGGTTGATTTTAATAATTTCATTGATAAACCTCCAAGATTAAACTGTCGCCAGCAGATAGTGCTGACATGCTTTCTTAATGAAATGTTAAGGTATGCTTCAAGGTGTCGATCGCCAGAAACGCTCGATATGCATAAATAACAATGTGAGGTGGGTGGTTTTGGTTACATAGCGCTGTGCTGGTGGGTGTAAAACAACCCACGCATGGTCGGTTTAGAACACCGCAGGCTTTTTACGTATCATTCAAAGCGTTAAAATTTTCACGAGATAACCCATGTTTTTGCATTTTCTCATATAAAGATTTGCGCGAAATTCCTAAAGCTTCATAGGTCGTTTTTAAGCTACCATTATGTGCGGTAAGTTCAGCTGCAATGACATTGCGCTCTAGTGCGGCCATTTTGTTTGTCAGTGATGTTGAACCGTTTTCTTGTCCTTTTTGATGCTCAAACACGTCTAAACCCAAAACAAATCGTTCAGCTGCATTACGCAACTCGCGCACATTGCCCGGCCAGTCTTTATTGGCAAGGCTTGATAGCAGGGCAGGCGGCACCTTCAGTGGTTCACGTCGATAACGCGCCGCTGCTTCGTTAGCCAAGCTAATGAACAGACGTGGAATATCTTCGGTGCGATTGCTCAAAGGCGGCATTTTTAGGGTGACAACATTTATGCGGTATAATAAATCTTTGCGGAAACGGTCTTTGCTTGCAGCAAGTTCTAAGTCTTCTTTACTGGCTGCAATAAAGCGTACATCCAAATCAATTTGCTCGTTGGAGCCAAGACGGGTAATTTTTCGATCTTGAATAACGCGCAATAGTTTAACTTGCAAAGCCTGTGGCATACTTTCGATTTCATCAAGAAATATGGTGCCGTATTGCCCATGTTCAAATTTGCCATAGCGTGCCCGAATAGCACCAGCAAAAGCCCCAACCTCATGGCCAAACAGTTCGCTCTCAATAAGCTCTGCGGGCAGGGCGCCACAATTGATGGCAACAAAAGGCTTATCACGGCGTTCACTAATGGCATGCAATGCGCGTGCGGCGACCTCCTTGCCTGTGCCCGTGTCGCCAATAATCAACACATCAGCATGGGTGGCTGCTACAGCGCGGATTTGACGGCGCACTTCAACCATAACTGGTGTGCGTCCAATTAACCGAGCTTCAAGCTTGTCACGTCCACCAACAGCTGAGCGCAGGCGACGAAGTTCAAGCGTCATTGCCCGCTTTTCGATCGCTCTGATAACCACATCGCTCAAATGAGCCGAGGCAAATGGTTTTTCAATAAAATCATAAGCGCCTGCCCGCATAGCTTCAACGGCCAGTTGAATGTCGCCGTGGCCCGTAATCAAAACCACAGGCAACTCAGGGTCAATTTCCAACAGTTTCTGCATAAGTTCGATGCCGTTGGTTCCAGGCATACGAATGTCTGTCACCACCACACCGTTAAAATTGCGGCTAACTTTATCGGCAACATGATCCGCATTGGCGAAACACTCCACGTTTAAACCCGCTAGCTCTAGGGCTTGGGCTGAGGCCAAACGCAAATGCTCTTCATCATCGACGAACAAAACTTTAGGTGATGGGGTCGTTGGTTTATATGTGTTCATTGTGCCGCTTCCTGCGCCGTCAGTTTTCCTGCATTCAGCGTAATAGTGAAAATAGTTCCCGCTGATTTGTGAGGCCGTGTGCTTAACTCACCACCAAAATCTTTGATGATATTATAAGAGATAGACAACCCTAATCCAAGGCCTTTGCCGACACCTTTGGTGCTGAAAAACGGGTCAAATATTTTCGCTTTGTTTTCTTTACTGATGCCTTCGCCAAAATCTCTAACTGCAATAGTGATTATATCGTTTGATTGGTTTGCTGTGATTTCAACTTTTGAGGGCTTAGTATTTTCCATTGAATCAATACCATTGCTGATAAGATTGACAATCACTTGTTGCAATCGCACTTGCCCCGCCTTGGCCCATAGTTTTTGCTTAGGCAAATCAACATGAATTTCAGTCTTGGTCTCAAGCAACCGCGGCCGCACAATTTCCACAGCATCTTTTATCACCTGTTCGATGGCGATAACAGATAAGGCTTGGTTTGGTTTGCGGGCAAAATTGCGTAGGTTCTTACTGATAGAGGCCATTCGATCCACAAGAGAACTAATGCGTAAAACGTTCTCACTGGCCTCTTTTTCGCGGCCCCGCTCCAAATATGCACCTGCATTATCAGCATATGATTTAATAGCCCCCAGCGGTTGGTTTAACTCATGTGAAAGGGCTGCCGACATTTGGCCAAGGGCGGCAAGTTTTCCTGCTTGCACAAGGTTGGCTTGGGTTTGGCGCAGTTTGTTTTCCGTTGCTTTACGCTCCCCAATTTCATCCTTCAAGCTCATATTAGCTTGGTTAAGGTCAAAGGTGCGTAGCTTAACTTGTTTTTCTAATTCTAACTGGGCTTCTTGTTGGGCATTCATGCGCTCTAATAATCGCTGGCGGCGTTGAACGAAAAATGCAGCGGCGAGTAAGATAGAAAGCAGCACAAACAAAACAGTTGCGGCTATGATGTAAGCTTGAGTGCGGGCAGGCGATGTGGATGAGAAAATTTGTACATTCCAAGCTTGCTCAGACATTGCTTGGCTTTGAATCAAGTATTCAGCCCAGTGCTGGTTAGATTTAATCTTTAAAATGCCAAACAATGGAGTTGTCTCAACTGAACGCTTAACCGCAAGCTCTTTAAGATTGGCCCCATTATATTTTCGGGTTTTCTTCAAAGTTGCTAAAGTTGTTGGTGAAAGTGGTTTGATTGATTGAAAAAGCCAATCAGCGTTACTCGACATAAAGATTATGCCATTTTCATCAGTGACGACAATCTCATTGTCGCGTGACTGCCAAGCCGACTCCATTTTATCGATGGCAATTTTAACGGCCACTACGCCAACCGTTTTATTATCTACTTTAACGCTTGAGGCAAAATAATAACCACGCTTTTTTGACGTTGTGCCAATAGCAAAATATTTTCCAAGTTGGCCACCAATTGCATCTTGAAAGTAAGGGCGGTAGCTAAAGTTTTTACCGACAAACGATGTGCTACTATCAAAGTTACTGGCAGCAACTGTTAAGCCCGAATTATTCATCACATAGGTGTCTGAAGCACGCATCACATCATTTAGGCGCTTTAGCTCGCGGTTGACTTGTGTGGTGATTGATGTGGGGCTTTGCGATGTAAGAATGGCTCTGACATCACGGTTTTCCGAAATGAGTTGAGGCAGGGTACGATAACGCCCCAATGTGCCTTTTATGCCAGCAACGGTTAGACCCAAAGTTGTGGTGCCGCGTTGCGCTGTTTGATTGAGGCCCAGACCGAACGCCACCAAGAAAGCGGTTAATACCATAACCGCGAGAACGGCTAGTAAGGCCCCCCAAATTAACAAACGTCTTAATGTAATTGCTTTTTTCACACAGCTAACCGACCAACTAGAGCTTTTCATGTTTTGTTTGTATCACAAACAGGACATGAAACGCCGTAATTTCAATCATTTTAATAGATCGCTCTGGTTCAATGAAAACATGAACGACTCTAGTTAATGGCGGTGGTTCGGGTTTGCGAAACGATGTTTGTGACAGCGCCCGCCAGCATGGCAGTGGCGGCGATTGTAAATTGTAATCGCGCTGATTTGAACATGCTTAGTGGTGCGGCAAAGGTGTTTATGATTGCCCTTATCGGCAAGAACAACGCGGCAAGTCTGGTCGCGTTTGATCGTGTTTGTTTCATGGGCTGTAACAGGCGCGATATTTGAGATTATGGAGATTGTTAGTATTGCTCCGCCTAACAGTGCGCCACGCAAAGTGGTTCCCAGTGTCGTTGCAATTGTCATGTTAATCTCCAAAAGTACAGTTTTCGTGCAACATACATAGCAGATGTCGCTGATTGTTAGTTTAGCTTATCGGATAAATAGTAAACAAATCCAACAAAAAAAGGGCCAGCGACAAAAAGTGATCGAAAATTGAACGCGCTGTGTTTTATCTAGAGCGTTTCATGCAGTGTTTGTGTTTCAAACAAAACATGAAACGCAAGATTATCAATACCTTAAATATGTCGTTCTGGTTCAATCTAAACCAGAACGACTCTAACGTCAGCGTGTTCGCCAAGCTTGCGTGGTTCCATACAGCTTTTTGGACAGCAGATAATGGATTAAACGCGCCGTGGCATTGGCATAAAAGATCATCATACCCATGGCAGCAGCAGGGGCAATATCACCTGCATCATCCATATTCAACATGGCGATTGAGGCCAATGTCGTATCGGGGCTATAGATGAATATCAGCGCAGATACGGTGGTCATCGCATTGACGAACAAATAAATCGAAATATCCAAAATTGCAGGCATACACACGGGCACCGTTACGCGGGTGAACAATTTGTAGAACGGTTGCTTGAGTGACGCAGAGACGGACTCAAACTCTTTATCCATTTGCTTGAGCGCGGTGAGGGAGGTGAGATGGGTGACCGTATAAAAGTGCGTGACGGTACAAATCACCATAATCGTCAACGTGCCGTAGATGAAGTTAAACGGATTATCGGGATTGTTGAAAAAGAAAATGTAAGCAAGACCAAGCACCATGCCCGGAATAGCCATCGGCAGCATGGCAAGGAATTGAAATACCCCACGGCCAAAGCCAAAGCCTGGTGCTTTTTCAACCATATAAGCGCCCGTAAACACCACAACAGTACCAATCAGCGCCACTAAAACGGCCATTTTGATCGAGTTGGTAAACGACGACCAACCGCCGCCATCCATGACATCAAAATCATAGTTGGTTAGCGAGAGTGATAAGTCATAAGGCCAAAATTTAATCAGCGCCGCGTATTGGCAAACCAAAATAACCGTCAGAATTAAGCCGCCGATCACCGCACTGTATGAAAACATAATGCGATCAAATCTCTTGTTGACCTTAGGCTGGTAAGGAACCGAGCGAGCCGACAATTGAGAGGTTTGCTTTTTCTGTACAATGCGGTCGATGGTAAAGGCAAATAGAGCAGGGATGAGCAATACCACTGAAACCACGGCACCCATTTCAAAGTTCTGCTGACCAATGACTTGCTTGTAAATATCAACAGCCAGCACGTTGAATTGCCCGCCGATGACTTTGGGCAAGCCAAAATCTGTAATCACCAGATTAAACACCACAAAGGCTGCTGAGATCAGGCCATAACGCGCGCCCGGCAAAGTAACGGTGAAAAAGGTTTTGATCTTGCTCGCACCCAACGCATCAGATGCCTCATATAACCGCGCATCGGAAATCGACAGCGACGTTTGAATGATAATCAACGCATGGGGAAAAGTAAAAAATACCGACCCAGCAATAATGCCAATCGGCCCATAAATTGACTGATCGCCCATCAGAACTTTGAGCATACCTTGATTGCCAAACAGATATACCAGCGCAATGCCTGGCAAAAGTGACGGCACCAAAATCGGCATCATGGTGATGATTTTAAACACGCCCTTGAACCGCATTTTGCTGCGCGCCATGGCATAGGCAAAGGTAAAGGCCAACGTGATGGTAATCACCATCGAGACAATGGCGATAAACAGCGAATTGTAAATCGAGTTAAACAATGACGGGTTAGAGAAATATTGAACAAAGTTATCAAGCCCAGTGGCAACTGTGGGCTTTAAATAGACTCGGCGAAACTCGTTGCTGGTAAATTCATGCCATTTCGTATCGGTTACGCGCTCACTGCCATTAAGAAAGGCACCACCGCCTGTGGTGTTACGCAATTTATAAAGCGTTGGGCTGCGAAAGCTAAAGCCATCAATCATATCAACGACAGATAGTCGCCCGTCTGACGAGGTTTTTAACGCAGCTGGTGAATGCTTTTTAACCGCATCGTTAAGCTGAGCAACCGAAACGGCTTTTCCCCATTCATCGCCTTTGTTGATTTGGATTTCATACTGAGTGAGATCAAAGGTGTAAGTGTTGACCGATTTTGACAGCATCGCATAAAGCGGCAAGGCCAGCGTGATAACCAGATAAAGACCAATCACCACAATAAAGGCCCGCATAACCCAATCATCACGGCCAGCTTTTGGCTTAACTTTCGGTCCCATTTTGAACGGCGTACTCAACGTATCAGTCATCTCAATTGCCCGTTCCGTAGAACCGTAGAGCTGTTTTAGGCAGTTCAACCTTAATCGTTACGCCTTCGTCTAAAGACATGCGCGAAACCGCATTGATTGAGAAGTCGGCCGTCAGTTCTTGATCGCCTAATTTGTCATCAACAAGCGTTGCGCGCCAGAAAGAACCAAGGAATTCCATTTCACGAATAGTCACTGAAATAATGTTGCTGGCTTTGGCTTTTGAATTTGCAGCTTGAGGCACAATATCTTCAGGGCGAATAGTCATCACACCTTTTGTGCCAGCTGGTGCATTATGGTCCGTGCAGGAAAACGCCAGAGTGTTGATCGAGACTTGATTCTTTTTGTCAGCCACGGCAGCTAACTGATTCATTTCACCAATAAAATCAGCAACGAATAACGTGGCTGGTTCACGATAAATTTCGAGTGGTGTTCCCACTTGTTCAATCGTGCCATGGTCCATCACCACAATACGGTCGGCCATG
>JAMOMM010000327.1 GCA_027067085.1 Hyphomicrobiales bacterium | reverse complement strand
AACAAAAAAATTTTAAGCCTAAACAATTTAAACGGGAAAAAGGTAAGCTAAACAAAAAAAGCAAAATAAAATAAAAACTTTACATTGCCAACTTCACCCGTCCCACTCCCCACCAAGAACGGAACGTTTTGCCTTACCCCTTCAACGCCTTTGCATGCCATGCCATATGGTCACTCATAAAGGTTGAAATAAAGAAGTAAGAATGGTCATACCCCTCTTGCATCCGCACGGTTAAAGGGTGATCTGTTTTGGCGCACGCTTCTTGAAGCAAATGGGTTTTAAGCTCTTTCTCAAGAAAATCATCTCCCGTTCCCTGATCGACAAACAACGGTGTTTTTGCATAACCTTGCTCCACAAGCGCGCAAGCATCATGCTCAGCCCAAGCCGCCTTATCATCACCTAAATATCCACCAAGTGCTTTTTGTCCCCACGGACAATTCATTGGCGAAACAATTGGTGAAAAAGCAGAAATGGACTGGTAAATACTGGGATTTTTCAAACCGATAGTCAGCGCCCCATGACCACCCATGGAATGACCACTAATCCCTTGACGAGACATGTCAGCATTAAACTCATGACCAATCAACTCTGGCAACTCATCAACGATATAGGAATACATCTGATAGTTTTTAGCAAACGGTGCTTGCGTCGCATTCACATAAAACCCAGCGCCCAAGCCAAAATCATAGGAACCATCAGGATCATCAGGCACATCATCACCACGAGGCGAAGTATCTGGCAACACCACCATCATTCCAAGCTTTGCCGCATGTTCCTGCATGCCCGCCTTCACCATCGCATTCTCATGACTGCACGTTAAACCAGACAAAAACCACAATACAGGCACTGGTCCATCTTTTGCTTGAGGTGGTTCATAAACCGCAAAAGTCATCTCAGTTTTGGTTGAAGAACTGGCGTGAGTATAAACCCCTTGCACGCCACCGAATGATTTGTTTGATGCGATTTTTTCCATATCCAATCGGTAAACCAACCCAAGTATAAATTGCAAGCTTGCAGTTTAGGTTTTTATCCTTTAGCGCTCAATAAATGCACACACGGTCCCTCTCGCGCCAATCCTTTGGCCTCATCATTTTTATCATCGGCATTTCTCTCGCGCCCGTTATGGATTCAATCGCCAAAATTTTAAGCGGTGAAATTCATGCGACACAAGTTGCCTTTGTGCGCTTTGCCATTCAAGCCATCATTCTGTCTTTATTCATCACCTTCACCAACACACCTGCAAAATTAAAATCCCAAAATCCTGCCGCCAGCGCTTTGCTCGGTATCGTGTTAGCTTTGTCTCTGGTTTCCTATTTCTCCAGCTTAAAGTGGCTACCTCTTGCCAACGCCACAGCAATATTCTTTGTCGAACCCATGTTTGTTACCATTTTAGCGAACATCTTTTTAGGGGAAAAAGTCGGCTGGCGGCGTTATCTAGCCGTGCTCGTTGGGCTTATCGGTGCTCTAATCATCATCCGTCCCAGCTTCGTTGATGTCGGCT
This sequence comes from Hyphomicrobiales bacterium, assembly GCA_027067085.1. GTDB lineage: Bacteria > Pseudomonadota > Alphaproteobacteria > Rhizobiales > Aestuariivirgaceae > JALWJW01. The sequence goes on along the minus strand of JAMOMM010000327.1, from coordinate 8,083 downwards.
GGCCCTCATTGCTACCAGCGCTAGCGGCATTGTTTGCCGCAATTTATATGATTTTAGGCAGTAAATTGGCTCGCTCCGATCACCCCATTTCAATGCAAGTTTCAGCAGGTCTTGCTGGTTTCGTATTTTTAGGCTTGCTGATGCTGATCGGCACGAGCATCGGCTATAAAGAATTCACCTTCATCTGGCCAAATTTACGCCAATGGGGCTTACTTTTTCTCGCTGGCTTAGTTGGCACATCCGTCGGCGTACTACTGATTTATGCTGTAAAGTTTGCTCGTCCCTCATTTCTGGGGCCCTTTGGCTATTTCGAAATTGTTACCGCTATCATTCTATCAGCGTTTCTATTCAACGAAATTCCAGATTCCCTAACATGGCTTGGCATCGTCATTATTATTGGTTCAGGTTTGTTTATTCTTTGGCGTGAGAATACGGCTAAATCAGATTAAGCTGTTTACCTCACCATTGCATTATCGTATGCCAACTCAACCTAATTGGAGACAAACACCTATGAGCACTTTACCCCCCTGCCCAAAATGTAATTCAGAATATACCTACGAAGACGGCCCATTACTTGTCTGCCCAGAATGCGCCAATGAATGGTCAGCTGGCGCAACGGACAATGCGGACCAAGAAGCCGAACAAGAAGCCGTTATTCGCGATGCAGTAGGCAACATTCTTGTTGATGGCGACACCGTCACAGTTATCAAAGACCTCAAAGTCAAAGGCTCATCATCAGTCGTTAAAGTTGGCACAAAGGTTAAAAACATCCGCCTTGTTGATGGCGACCACGACATCGACTGCAAAGTCCCTGGCATCGGTTTCATGGGCCTAAAATCCAAATTCGTAAAAAAGGGTTGATTTCAGATTTGTATTAAAACCACAAAAATAACCACCAGAAAAAGGTAGGGGAATTTGCCCTGCTTTTATTATTTTGGAGACGACCATGCGCCAACCCAAAATTATTACGACGATGCAGTCTTACAGTTGGTCATTGTTTGGTGCCGATATACTTGCTGGCGTAACAGTCGCCATGATCGCCTTGCCCTTGAGCATAGCCATAGCCATAGCCTCTGGTGCTGACCCAGCAAAAGGTCTTGTCACCGCTATTGTTGCTGGGTTTATCATTTCATTTCTTGGTGGCAGTCGGGTTCAGATCGGTGGTCCAACAGGCGCATTCATTGTTGTTATTTTTGGTGTCATTGCTCAACATGGCTATGATGGTTTGGTGCTTGCAACCTTCATGGCAGGCATAATATTACTTATCGCAGGTTATTTTAGAGCAGGAAATCTGATCGCATTTATCCCCGAAGCCGTTGTTAATGGCTTCACAATCGGCATTGGCATTATCATTGCCACAAGCCAATTAAAAGATTTTTTCGGCCTTACAGTAGATAAGCTACCAGCCGAATTTTTAGATGAAGTCCCTACATTATGGCAGGCAAGAGACAGTTTTAATCTACAGGTGTTTGGCATCTCCCTATTAACGCTTTTCCTTATTGTTTTTTTACGCCGCATCGCGCCACGGTTTCCCGGTCTCATAATTGCGGTCGGTGTAGGCTCTGCTTTAGTCGCCTTAATGCCATTACCTGTTGATACGATTAGCTCACGATTTGGCGAACTCCCCAGCCAGTTACCTTGGCCACATTTGCCAAACTTTACACTCGACAAGATTATCGAACTTGTTCCATCTGCTTTTGTTATCGCATTTTTGGCCGCCGTTGAATCCTTATTATCCGCCATGGTTGCAGATAAAATGATTGACGGAAACCACCGGCCCAATGCCGAGCTTACAGCCCAAGGCACCGCTAACATCGCCTCATCATTATTTGGTGGTATGCCTGCAACAGGTGCTATTGCCCGAACAGCAACCAACATTAAAGCTGGCGGCAAGACCCCCGTTGCAGGAATTGTTCATGCCGCTATAATTTTAATAGTCATGCTCGTTGCCGCACCATTAGCAGGATACTTGGCTATGCCTGCCCTTGCCGCTCTTTTAATCATCACCGCATGGAACATGACAGAGCCTCACAAATGGAAAGAGTACGCTCAAGGAAAATTTAGTGATAAATTCTTATTGCTTCTCACCCTTTCCTTAACCGTTTTAGTCAACTTACCCGTTGCCATCGGGGTTGGGGTTTCATTTGGTCTTGCACTACGTTTAAGTAGACAAAAAACTGCTAAAAAAGATTGGGAGCCACCAGATCGCTAAGTCGCCTTATTATTCAATAGCAAAAGATCAGACTGTGCCATCACCCCAATGAGCCGTCGCAATGGGCGTGCCTAAGTTAGCATCAATAAGGCGCTCTCGTGCTTCCAGCAATCGCGCAATCAAACTTGGCTCCACCGCAGCAAATGCCTTAGGGTCTTCAACACGATTGACCACAATGCCAAGCAATTCAGTAATGGCATTACCTACTGAGTTTTGCGAGATGGTAACGATCAGCCGCCCCGTTTCATCGCGATACAAAATCTGTTTATAGGCAGGCCGCCAGCGAATTTGGTTGGCAAACAATGGATCAGCAATCACCTTATCGCGCAGCATTTGCGCGGCCGCTACAAATATCTCACTTTCAAGCAACGCTTTTTCTATAAAGTTTGGAAAATAACTGTCATGTGGAACCTGCAACACCCCCGTTGATACCAAACCAAAGAACGTGCGGTAAAAATCTAAAAACCCGCGCAAAACCAACTCATACTCATCCCAAAATTGTTGGCTTTTTAGCATTTCCGCCCCGCCCTTAATTTGCCAACTTGGCAAACCTTTAGGAAAACCAGTAACCGACAAACTGCCATCATCATCCGCCAGTGGTTCAAGAATGTGAAAATCAAGCAGCGCAAAAAAACCGCGATAAACCTCAGCCAAATGTTTAAGAAACAATGTATTGTGGCCGCTATCAGTCAAATTCGGATTGTTTGGATCGGTTAGAGGGGCAGCTTTAAGTTGAGCCATCGGAAAAGCCATAAAATGGTTATGGATCATCCGAATAGACGGCACACCTGGCTTGCCAAGTGGCCATGTTGCATCAAGTGATGCTTCCCCACACAACAACAAATGTTGTTCAGGGTCTGGGAATTTCTCCACCATATAATCGAATAAAATTTGGCTCATCTGTCCCCAAACTTGTTTTTCCTCACCGCTCAATTGGTCACGGCGCACAGGCCGCCCCAACGGATCCAAAATACGCTTGGATGTGTCAAGCATGACCGAGGTATCAAACAAAGAGGAATGACCAACAATCTTACGAAACATCAACCAATCTTGCGGGGTTCGCAAAAGTCCATTTTCATTAGCCAAATTTTCAAGATTAGCAGGCGAATTAAAAAACTCATTCCGCCCCATCCCTTGCGGAATTGGCACCGTTAAAGACGGCCGCGGCGTTATAATCTCGCGCGGTCCAAAAAGAGGCTTTCTCATCTAGCAGCCGTTCTCGCTTTAAAATGGTTGAACTTAAATTGAAACAACAAACCATTTTTAGCACAATCAGACAATCCCTGCCATGACCACTTATGCACCTGCAAAAAATTTCCAAAAAAAAGCCGCGAAACCCCAATGAACATTCAAGGTTTCGCGGCAAAAAACGTATTATGTATTTTTAACCCATATCATCTAGCCCCATACGGCTGGCAACGCCTTTGCCGTATGCTGGATCACATTTTGCAAAATGAGCCACTTGGCGTTTGATGATTTCCATATCAACCCCTTGCATGGCATCGGCAATGTTATCCATCAAACGCGATTGTTGTTCTGGTGTCATTAAGCGGAACAAGTCCCCAGGTTGTGAGTAATCATCATTACCATCACGGTGGTTATATCGTGCCGCGTCACCCGAAATGTTAAGTGGTGGCTCACCCGCATCTGGTTGCTCAACAGGGCCACCAAAACTGTTTGGCTCATAATAAGCATCGCTGCTTGTCGCTGGCTTCATGAAATTCATCGAACCATCTTTATGATAATGATGCACAGGACATTTGGGCGCATTCACCGGCAGCGCTTCATAATGAGTGCCAAGGCGATAACGGTGCGCATCAGCATATGAGAAAATCCGTGCTTGCAACATTTTATCAGGCGAGAACCCAATACCGGGCACAATGTTAGATGGTGAGAACGCTGCCTGTTCAATTTCTGCAAAGTAATTATCAGGATTACGGTTCAATTCAACCTCACCCACTTCGATCAACGGAAAATCACCATGCGGCCAAACCTTGGTCAGATCAAACGGATTGTATTTCGTTTGTCCAGCCTGCGCCTCGCTCATCACCTGAATGTAAAACGTCCATTTCGGAAAATCACCATTTTCAATTGAGCCATACAAATCTTCTTGTGTGGTCTCGCGTGAATTGCCCACCACATCAACGCTTTCTTTATTGGTCCAAAAATTATGGCCCTGTTGGGTTTTGAAATGAAACTTCACCCACACCCGCTCGTTGTTCGCATTAATCATTGAGTATGTGTGCGATCCATAACCATTCATGTGGCGCACATCACGTGGCAAGCCACGGTCTGACATAAGCGTTGTTACTTGATGCAAGCTTTCTGGCGATAAAGACCAAAAGTCCCACATCGCATTTGGCGAGCGCATATTGGTGCGTGGGTGGCGTTTTTGCGTGTGAATAAAATCAGGGAATTTATATGGATCACGAATAAAGAACACAGGCGTATTATTACCCACCATGTCCCAGTTTCCCTCATCGGTATAAAACTTTAGCGAGAATCCGCGCACATCGCGCTCAGCATCCGCCGCCCCCATTTCGCCAGCCACTGTTGAAAACCGTGCTAACAAATCCGTCTTTTTCCCCACACTGCCAAATACAGATGCTTTAGAGTATTTCGAAATATCTTTGGTGATGGTCAACGTGCCATGTGCGCCCCAGCCCTTTGCATGAACAGTGCGCTCAGGAATGCGCTCGCGATTTTGGTGTGCAAGTTTCTCCATAAGCTGGTAATCCTGCATCAACACAGGTCCACGCTCGCCAGCCGTTAAAGCATTTTGGTTGTCACTGATTGGCGCACCGGCCGTTGTTGTCAAAGTTGGGTTTTTAGACATCGTTTCTCTCCTTGGTTGGGGTTGGTTTGTTGTCGTTGCCCCAAACTAGGAGAAAAAATTAAATCTACAAAACAACTAAAAATTAGTTTTATAATCGTTTTTTTCGATTATACTGTTTTCATGAAATATTTACCCAGCACCAAACAACTGCAATATCTCACCGCCCTTGCTCAAACCAAACACTTTTCAAAGGCGGCCGATTTATGCAATGTCACCCAGTCCACTTTAAGCGCTGGCATAAAAGAGCTCGAAATAATTTTTGGCGTTGCATTGGCTGAACGTACAAAGCGCTCTGTTATTATGACACCAATTGGTAAAAAAATCGCCGAACATGCCGAAAAGCTCATTTTAGATGCCGAACAAATGATGGCGTTAACCGCCGCAGACCAAGGCCCGCTGACAAGTAAATTGCAATTGGGTGTCATTCCCACCATTGCACCCTACCTGCTACCAAAACTGCTGCCTAAAATTCGCTCAAATTATCCCCACCTCGAGCTGGCATTGCGCGAGACCCAAACTGATGTGCTGGTTGAAGAAGTATTGAATGGAAAGATCGACATTGCTCTGCTTGCCCTTCCCGCTAGCGATCACAAGTTGGTGGAAAAACCTTTGTTTGAAGATCCATTTTTATTGCTCGCCCCCAGCAATCACCCAATCATCAAACAAAAAACCATTGATGCCAGCACTTTGATGGGCGAACAATTATTACTTTTAGAAGAAGGCCATTGTTTTCGCGATCAAGCCATTGAGTTTTGCACGAGGCAAGGTGTTACAGACGGGTTTGGCACTCTTGGGGCAACAAGTCTGGCAACAGTATCGCAAATGGTTGCGGCTAATTTTGGCCTCACTCTCTTGCCTCAAATGGCCCTTGATAAAGAAGTTGGCAGCAACAAATCCCTAGCGGTTCGCCCTTTCAAAAGCCCACAACCAACCCGCACCATCGGCCTCATTTGGCGCAAAACCACACCAAGACTTGCAGACTTTGAAAGCCTGGCACAAGTTATTAAATCCACCCAAGTGATTTAAAGACCTAAGCCATAAAGCGACAAAACCAACGCCAAACATCGCCGTGGTGTGCTAACTGAACAAAATAATAAAAACGCTTACCCCAACGAACAAGCAAAGCGGGGAGTAATATTTTTTGTTCAGACTCGTAAAAGGTTCCACAATGGAATACTTTTTCATGAGCGGTGTGTAGGTAACCAAACCACGTAACAAAAAAACCAACCCGTTAGAAACCATCATAATATACAGCACTGTTTGAGAAACTGGCACAGGAAAGACTTTTACCCAAGCCATAGGAAGATAACCAGCAAAGAAAATCATGCCTGCAACCACAAGTGTCACAAAACCATGTGGCGGAGTTGCTCGTTCAACTCCAATAACCATTCGTGATAAAGAAAGCCCGTCGCGAGCTGGCCACAGCCCGCCAAAACCCCAATAAATATGAATGAGAGAAATAACGGACAGAATAAAAAAAACGAAAACTGCCAGCACGAATATCATACCAAACTCACCTTTTTCATAGAACGCTTCATATCGCGGTTATCCACCCACAACCCAACCATTGCCGTAGAGATAATAACGCAGAACCCGATCCAAGGTGGCATCTCAACGACAGACTGAAATCGCAGAATACCGTAATAAATAAAAACCCCTGCAAAAGCAGCATATTGAGCAATAACAATCAACGTAAGCGTGACGCGAACAGGTTGATGCCATGCAGCAATAAGCAACAAAACACTACCAAGAATAATTGCTGAAGTAACACCATGCCACAAAACCGAGACATAACCTTTTAAGAGATCTGATAAATCACTTGAAAGAATAGGTGAATGCACATCAAGACCACCACCGATAACATGAACAAAAGCAATCCCTACAGACAGAACGCCAGCTAAACCAATCAAATACTTTCCCATATTTTCCTCACAAATCCACCATACGCTAGCGTATAGTAAATTTATTTGCAACTGTCAATACGCTAGCGTATGGTGACTTATGCAACAAAAAAAACTTACCCGCCAAACTTGGCTCCAGGCAGCTTTCCGCGCCCTCACTTCTGGTGGCCCTGCAGCAATTAAAGTTGAAGTTATCGCCAGAGATTTAACGGTGAGCAAAGGCTCATTTTACTGGCATTTCAAAAATGTCCCCACATTAAAATCAGAAATGCTGAGCCATTGGAAAAACACGGCAACGCAAGCCGTCATCAAAGACTTAGAAAAAGCCGCCACATCACCTGCTGAAAAATTAAAAAACCTCATCATAGCAGCCACAAGTGGGCGTGATGATGAATATGGCGGTGTCTTAACTGAAGCGGCCATACGCGATTGGGCACGCTATGACCTGGAGGTTAGCGTGAGTGTAAAGCAAATCGATTCAAAGCGGTTGGAATTTCTAAAAACGCTGTTTTCTGAATGTGGCTTTGATGATGAAAACAGCGCATCGCACGCACGGTTGATTTATGCCTCACTCATAGGTTTACAAGCATTATCACACCATGATCTTGCCAATTCAAATAAAGAACTTTTAAACTTACTGTCAATATTGCTGAATACTAAACAATCAACGCCTAAATAGTGACATTTCACATCTAAACCTCAATCATATACCCGTCCAGAGAAAGACTATTTCCATGCCCGCTAAATCGCCAACGTTGCACCTGCTATGTGGCAAGGTCGCTTCAGGAAAATCTACCTTGGCGGCTAAATTGGCTCAACAGGATACAGCAATCATCATTGCCGAAGACGTGTGGTTACAGGCACTGTTTTCTGACCAAATGACTTCAATAGCAGATTACGTTCGCTGCTCGGCAAAACTGCGCGAAATTATCGGCCCTCACATAGCATCTATACTGAACACTGGCACCTCGGTCGTTTTAGACTTTCAAGCCAACACGGTCCAAGCACGCAGTTGGATGCACTCCATTCTTGAGCAAACAACGGCCTTGCATAAACTGCACGTCTTAGACACCCCAGATGACGTTTGCCTTTCAAGGCTGCGACAGCGAAATGCGGCTGGCAATCACCAATTTG
>JAMOMM010000326.1 GCA_027067085.1 Hyphomicrobiales bacterium | reverse complement strand
TCGCGCACGGCAACCAGCGCTTCAACGGCTAAAAGCTTGTCGTCAGTAATGTCCACATGGCTACGCAAACCTAAGGTGCCACGCGCCAATGACCACAAGCAAAACTCCATGGCGCGATTATAAAAATCTTCAACAGTTTGGGTGGGTTTGAGTTCGCCCCAAAGCTCGATGCCTTCAAGCAAGGTGCCCGATTGGTTGATACGCGGCTGGCCGTAAGACAGAGCAGAATCTAAATGAAAATGGCTATCTATAAATGGCGCTGACATGAAACTGCCAGCAGCATCAATTTTTGATTGCGCCTCAGCCTCTATTGCTGGGGCCACCTCAACAATGGTGCCATCTTTCACCGCGATCATTTGCAAGTGCTTATGATCGGCAAGTCTGGCATTCTCAATTAGTAAATCAAGCATCTCATTATATCCTGTCGCCCTATATTCTGTCACCGCGCCTAAACGGCACCAACAAGGCCTTTGGATAGACCATGCGTTTGGACATAATAATCATGGCTGCAATCGATAGTACATAGGGCAGCATGAGGAAAAATTGATAAGGGATCGCCCCGCCCGCCAATTGTTGAGCGCGCACCTGAAAGGCATCAATGCCAGCAAACAACAACGCGCCGAACAATGCACGACCTGGCTTCCAAGAGGCAAAAATAACCAGCGCCACACAAATCCAACCACGGCCATTTATCATACCAAAAAAGAACGCATCAAAGGCTGAAATAGTAAGATATGCCCCGCCAATTGCCATGATGGCGCTGCCAACCATGACGGCCCCTGTGCGGATCATCAAGACATTAATGCCTTGAGCTTCAAGGGCAACAGGGTTTTCACCTGCCATGCGAACGGCACGGCCAACAGGGGTTTTGTAAAGCATGTAAACCGCCACCGGCACGATGGCGATAGCCAGATAGGTGAGCGCGGTATGGGAAAAGAACGCTTCGCCAAAGAACGGAATTTTTGACAGATATGGAATTTCGAGCGGTTGAAACGCTGTGATCTTTGGCGGTGTGGTTGAGTCAGGCAAGAACATGCGGAAGATGAAATAGCTCAGCGATGAAGCCAGCATGGTGATGCCGATGCCTGATACGTGTTGAGACAACCCCAAATGCACCACAAATATTGCATGTAACAGGCCAAACACCGCGCCAACGCTAGCAGCAAACATGACACCGCCCCACAGGCTGCCTCCCTGAAAAACCCACATCCAGCCGGTCATCGCGCCCATGGTCATAATGCCTTCGATGCCCAAATTAAGCACGCCAGCGCGCTCGCAAATAAGCTCACCGATGGTGCCAAAAATTAAGGGCGCTGCAATGCGTAATGTAGCGGCCCAAAAGCCAGCCGAGACAAAAAGTTCAAGCCAGTCCATTAGCGCCACCTCACTTTAAATTGTACGAACAATAATGATACCAAAACCGATAAGACGCTGAGCGCCACCATGACATCGGCGATGTACGTTGGAATATTGACAGCACGACTCATTGAATCTGCGCCGACATAAATGCCCGCTAAGAATATTGCCGAGAGAATAACACCAATGGGGTGCAGATTTGCCAGCATGGCAACGGCGATGCCTGCATAACCAAAGCCCGGCGATAAATCTAACGTGAGATACCCTTTGGTGCCCGTTGTTTCGGTGATCCCTGCCATCCCCGCCAAACCGCCAGACAACATGGCGACGAGCATGACAGTTTTATTGACAGAAATTCCGGCAAATTTGGCAGCATTAGAATTGGCCCCAACGGCACGAATTTCATAGCCCCAAATGGTGTAACGCATGAATGCCCATATGAAGACACCCGCGCCAATTGCAACCAGAAAACCAATATGCAAACGGGTGCGCGGCATCAATGCGGGCAACACGCCTTCATCGATGATGGCGGCAGCTTGTGGCCAACCCATCGACATGGGATCGCGCAGCGGGCCTTCGAGCAAGAAATTGACCAATAAAAGGATGACGAAATTGAGCAACAAAGTGGTGACA
>JAMOMM010000325.1 GCA_027067085.1 Hyphomicrobiales bacterium | reverse complement strand
TGGCAGTATTGAAGTTGATGGCATGTCGGCGCATGAGGCGCGGTTGGCGCGAGCTTATGGCTATGTATTTCAGGCCGCAGCGCTTTATCCATGGCGCACCATTGGCCGTAATATTTCGCTGCCACTTGAGATTATGGGGCTGAGTAAGGCCGAGCAACAAGCACGGGTTCAAAAAAACCTTGAACTGGTTGACCTTGCTGGTTTTGAGAAAAAGTTCCCGTGGCAACTTTCTGGTGGCATGCAGCAGCGCGCTTCTATTGCCCGTGCCTTGGCGGTTGAGCCTGATATTTTATTGATGGATGAGCCGTTTGGGGCGCTGGATGAAATTGTGCGCGACCACCTTAATGAGCAGCTTTTAAAACTGTGGGACAAAACCAAAAAGACAGTGGTGTTTGTTACTCACTCGATTCCTGAAGCGGTATTTTTGTCGTCAAAAATTGTCGTCATGTCGCCACGTCCGGGTAAAATTTTTGATGTGATCGAAAGCACCTTGCCGCGTGATCGCACCCTTGATATTCGCGAAACGCCTGAGTTTTTAGAATTGTCGCATCGGGTGCGCGAAGGCCTTAGAGAAGGTCACTCTTATGACTGATGGGGTGACTAATGGCGTGATAGGGAAAGAAAGTTATGCATCAAAAGTGATGCCTGTTATTGTCGTGACTGCGGTCATTATTGCCATTTGGTATGTGGCAACGATATTCTTAAACACGCCATTTCAAAAAGACATTTATAAGCGCGGTAACAACACCACATGGACAACCAGCCAGCTTATATCAGATACCATGAGCCAAAAGCGGCCTGTGCTTCCCTCGCCCCATCAAGTCATTGAGGAAATTTACAAAACGACGGTACTTAAAAAAGTTACCTCAAAACGCTCGTTGATTTATCATTCATGGGTGACCCTATCAACCACGCTAGTCGGATTTTTTATGGGTAGTGTTCTGGGCATATTATTGGCGGTGGGCATTGTTCATTCACGGACTTTGGATAAAAGCCTCATGCCGTGGGTGATTTCTTCGCAGACCATTCCCATTTTAGCCGTTGCACCGATGATTATCGTGGTGCTCAACGCCATTGGCATTCAGGGTTTGTTGCCTAAGGCTTTTATTTCAACCTATCTCAGCTTCTTTCCGATTACCGTTGGCATGGTCAAAGGCTTGCGCTCTCCCGATGTTCAATTCCTTGATTTAATGCGGACGTATTCAGCCAGTAAATGGCAGACATTTTGGAAACTGCGCTGGCCTTCTGCCCTGCCCTATTTGTTTGCCTCGATGAAAATTGCTATTTCGATTGCCATGGTTGGCGCCATTGTGGGCGAATTGCCAACGGGTGCTGTCGCGGGCCTTGGTGCTCGGTTGCTTGCAGGGTCTTATTATGGTCAGACGGTTCAAATTTGGTCTGCACTGGTGATGGCCGCATTCTTGGCTGGCTCACTTGTGGCTTTGGTTGGTGTGGCTAAAACCTTTGTTGATAAACGCATGGGAGCAAAACCATGAGTTTTTTACGCTCGCCAGCTAGTATCGCATTATTTGTTGTCGCACCGCTCCTCATAGCCTTTTATATGATGAAGCAAGCTTTGGCATTTGAAACGCCACCACAAGCTGGCTTTTGGCTTAGCGTTATTTTGGTTTGGTTGGCGGCTTGGTTTGGCGTTGACCTTTTAGCCAAACTCGTCATCAAAAATCAACTTCTTGATCGCTTTATCTCATTGCTCATTCCAATTTTGTTTGGCGTGTGGTTGTTGATTTTATGGCAACTTATTACAACTGGATTTAAAATCCCGACAGTCTTGCTGCCGCCGCCTAGTGCCATTGGAGCGCGGTTTGCCTCTTCCATTCCAACCTTATGGGCAGACTTTCAACAGACATTCCTTAAAGCGGTTCTCATTGGTTATGTGATGGGTTGTGGTAGCGCCTTTATTATCGCCATTGCCATTGATCGCTCACCGTTCCTACAAAAAGGTTTAATGCCGATTGGTAACTTAATGTCAGCATTGCC
>JAMOMM010000324.1 GCA_027067085.1 Hyphomicrobiales bacterium | reverse complement strand
CGATACAATTTGGTCAGGTCTTGTCACTTGTCCTGGCTCAACTAATTCATCGCCAGTTGCCAAAATAGCAACCGTTGGCTTTTTTCGAACATTAACTGTTGCGCAATTCATTGATGCGGATAGACCTATGCTGCCAGTATTTAGCTTAGTACCAGTTGTTAGAACCTTCTCACCGTCTTTAAAATCCAAACCAATTGGGCGAACAAAATTACCAACACTTACAGATTGTAAGATTGAAACGCTGTTGCCATCACGCTCTGTATTTTCTTGCATCACAACAGCATCAGCACCTTTTGGAAGGGGTGCGCCAGTGAAAATACGGGTGCACTGGCCTTGTGAAATTTCACCATCAAACGCTTGCCCCGCCGCTGCTTCACCAATCAGTTGTAAAGAGCATGGCGCATCGCCCACATCACCCGCTTTAACCGCATAGCCATCCATTGAAGATGCATCAAAGGGTGGTTGGTTGCGTTTGGCGGTTAAATCACTGGCAAGCACACGTCCAGCGGCGTGATCGAGTTCAATAGTTTCGCTAGATGAAAGCTTTGCGCCCGCAAGGATTTGCTCTTTGGCATCTTCAACAGGTAAAAGGCTCATTAGCTTTCACCATGGACATAGCGCCCAGATTTGCCGCCGTCTTTTTCAAGCACCTTAATGTCTGAAATTTCCATGGCGCGATCCACAGCTTTGCACATATCATACAGCGTTAGGCAGGCCACACTAACAGCCGTTAGCGCCTCCATTTCCACACCAGTTTGGCCAGTAATTTTGACCAAAGAAACCACATCAATTTTGTTGTTGTCACGATCAGGTGTGAAATCAACGGATACTTTTGAGATCAATAATGGGTGGCACAACGGAATAAGCTCGTGGCATTTTTTCGCTGCCATAATGCCAGCAATGCGCGCGGTTGAAATAACGTCACCCTTTTTGGCAGTGCCATCTAAAATCATTGCCAGTGTTTCAGGTTTCATCGAGATTGAGCCGCCAGCCCGTGCCACTCTTGTAGTGACATCTTTTTGCGAAACATCAACCATACTGGCCGCGCCAGTTTCATCCAAATGCGTAAGTTTATCTTGGCTCATATATAAAATTCTTATCTCAAGGTTTTGTCAGCAATTCTTTTGTTGCCGCTTCAACATCTTCTTTGCGCATCAAACTTTCACCGATCAAAAACGTATTTGTGCCCACACCTGACAAATATTCTAAGTCTTGCGATGTACTCAAACCACTTTCACCAACAACAATCCGATCGCTAGGCACCAATGGTGCAAGTTCACGTGTGGTTTCCAGCGTTGTATGGAACGTTTTTAGGTTTCTGTTATTGATGCCGATCAATCCAGTTTTAAGTTTTAGCGCCCGTTCAAGCTCTTCACCATCGTGAACTTCGGCCAAAACATCCATACCAAGTTCAAACGCCAAAGCTTCAAGGTCCGCTGCCAACGCATCATCGATCATTGCCATAATCAGCAAGATACAATCAGCGTTCCATGCCCGTGCTTCATAAACCTGATATGGGTCGAGCATAAAGTCTTTACGCAAAGCAGGCAGTGAAGTTGCAGACCGCGCTTGAATTAAAAATTCAGGCGCACCTTGAAATGAAGGGGTGTCAGTTAGAACGGACAAACATGCAGCGCCACCACTCTCATAGGCTTTGGCCAGAACTGGCGGGTTGAAATCTTCTCGGATTAAACCTTTTGACGGGCTGGCTTTCTTGACTTCAGAAATCAGCGCCCATTTACCCGTATTCAACTTGGCTTCAATGGCCTTTTGAAAGCCACGGATAGGCAAGGCCGCCGCTGCCGCTTCTTTAATTTGAGTGTCATCAATAGCCAACTTTGCAGCGGCAACTTCTTGTCGTTTGTACGCTGCGATTTTATCTAAAATAGTCGCCATGATTATCTGTTTGAAACCTCAACAAGTTTAGCCAAAACGCTTAAAGCGCGGCCATCATCAATACTCTCAGCTGCCATTTGGGTTCCCGTTTTCAGATCATCAGCTTTGCCCGCAACCAACAGTGCAGCGCCCGCCGTCATAATAGAAGCATCGCGGAATGCGTTTTTAGCACCACCAAGAACCTCCTTCAATGCCGCAGCATTTTCTTCTGGGTCGCCACCTTTAAGATCATCAAGGCTACACTTAGTAATGCCAGCATCTTCTGGCTGAATTTCAAACGAGGTAACTTTGCCACCCCTTAATTCACTAACCCATGTGGTGCCGGTAGGTGTAATTTCATCCAAACCGCCTTCGCCATGCGTAACCCAAACCCGATCAGAACCAAGTTGTTTGAGAACATGGGCGAGGGGTTCCACCCAATCCTTTGAAAACACGCCGACAATTTGTTGTGACACACCAGCAGGATTTGAAAGTGGCCCAAGCAAATTAAATATAGTGCGCGTACCAAGTTCCACCCGCGAAGGCCCAACATGGCGCATGGCCGCGTGGTGAGCTGGGGCAAACATAAAACCAACACCTGCTTGTTCGATACAAGCCGTAATGGTCTCAGGGTCAGCTTCAATATTCACCCCTAAAGCTGCCAGCGTATCGGCCGCGCCAGATTTTGACGACAAAGAGCGATTGCCATGCTTGGCAATTTTCAGGCCAGCCGCACCAGCAACCAAAGCAGAACAAGTTGAAATATTGTACGAACCAGAGCCATCACCACCTGTGCCAACAATATCCATTGCACCAGCAGGGGCGCTAACACGGGTCATCTTTGCCCGCATTGTTTGGACGGCACCTGTGATTTCATCGACGGTTTCACCGCGCACTCGCAGGGCCATCAAGAACCCACCAATTTGAGATGGCGTTGCCTGACCAGACATCATCACATCAAAGGCGTTTTGCGCTTCTTCCACGGTCAACGACAAACCATTGGCAGCTTTATCAATAAGAGCTTTAAAATCAGCCATACTTAATTTTCCACTTCATTTGGCGTCATGCCTGTAAGCTTTAAAAAGTTCCCTAAAAGCTTGTGTCCATATTCTGACGCAATACTTTCGGGGTGAAATTGCACTCCGTGCATCGGCAAGGTTTTATGAGATATTCCCATAATCACACCATCATCACTTCGTGCCGTCACTTCCAAACAATCTGGCATACTGTCAGGTTCGATGGTCAGCGAGTGATAACGCGTGGCTTTAAACCTAGTTGGAATGCCATCAAACAACGGATGACCGTAATGTTCAACTTCTGACACCTTGCCATGCATTAAGTCAGGCGCTCGAACCACCTTTGCACCAAATACTTGTCCTAAGGATTGGTGTCCTAAACACACACCAAACAAAGGCAACTTACCTTGCGCTGCTTCAATCAGTTCTAAACAAATGCCCGCATCATCAGGTGTGCACGGGCCAGGTGATAAAACAATACCATCTGCACCAGAAGACATAACTTGACCAACACTAATTTGGTCGTTGCGATGAACTGTTGTTTGCGCGCCCAATTCTCCAAGGAAGTGATACAAATTCCACGTAAAACTATCGTAATTATCAATGAGTGTAATCATAACTATTGCCCACGCCTTGATTGCCCAGCAAAACGAACGGCTTCTTCGGCTGCTTTAAACAATGCTTTGGCTTTGTTGATGCATTCTTCATGCTCACTTTGTGGCACACTGTCAGCAACCACACCAGCACCAGCCTGCACATACATTTTACCGTCTTTAACAATTGCCGTACGCAAAACAATGCAGGTATCCATGTCACCATTGGCTGAAAAATACCCGACGCAACCAGCATATGGTCCACGTTTTTCTTTCTCAAGCTCATCAATAATTTCCATGGCCCGCACTTTTGGCGCACCTGAAACGGTGCCAGCTGGAAAGCCAGCTTCAAGCGCGTCAATAGCATCAAATTTGGGGTCAAGGTCGCCTTCAACGTTCGAAACGATGTGCATGACTTGGCTGTAAAACTCTAAAATGAACTTATCAGTAACTTCAACCGAGCCAATTTTTGCAACACGACCAACATCATTGCGGCCAAGGTCAAGCAGCATTAAGTGCTCAGCCAATTCTTTTGGATCCGCTAACAATTCATCGGCATAAGCTTTATCGGCCGAAGGCGTTGCGCCGCGTGGCCGTGTACCAGCAATCGGGCGGATAGAAACCCGTCCATCACGAACCCGTACCAAAATTTCAGGACTTGATCCAATGATCGAGAACCCGTCATAGTTTAGATAATACAAGAAAGGTGAGGGGTTCACCCGCCGCAATGCCCGATATAAAGCAAAGGGTGGCAAAGGAAATTCAGTTTCAAAGCGTTGCGATACAACCGTTTGAAACACATCGCCCGCGCCAATGTATTCTTTTACCTTTTCAACAATCGCCATGTAATCATCAGGCGAGGTGTTAGATACAGGGGCTTGTAATGTAGGCGTATCGCTTGATTGATGAATACGTGGGTCCAAAGGCGTTTCAAGCCGATCAACCACCATATCAAGACGGTCGCACGCTGTTTCATATGCAGCTTTTGCTGAAACATTGGCCTTTGGGTAAATCGGGGCAACTATTGTCACTTCATCACGGACGGCATCAAAAATACCCATCACAGTAGGGCGAATAAACAAACCATCAGGCAAACCCAATTTGTCAGGGTTTTGATTAGGCAGGTTTTCCATCAACCGAACTGTGTCATAACCCATATAACCAAACAGGCCAGCGGCCATTGGTGGCAATTCCTCAGGAAGATCGATCTCAGTTTCAGCATTGATGGCACGCAACGCATCAAGCGGTGCTTCGCTCATGGATTCGAAACCATTGTCAGGGTCTAAAACGGCATTGCGATTAACACTGGCTTGATCGCCTTGAATTTTTAAAATCAAATCAGGGTCAAGGCCAAAGAATGAATAGCGTCCACGAACAGCGCCGCCTTCAACAGATTCAAGCAAAAAGCTGTAGCGCGAACTTTGCCCCACTTTGAGCATCGCAGAAACAGGCGTTTCTAAATCAGCCACAAGGCGGGTAAACACCGCTTGTGGCTTGCCTTGGTCGTAAGTTTTGGAAAAATCTTTAAAGTCAGGAAGTATCGACATTGGATTTATCTGTTCTGTTTAAATGAAGTCAAAGGGTTTGAGTTAATTCGTTTGGAACACTCTTGACCAAGCGCCTTCATTTATTTGCACGCCAATCGATTTTTGCAAATCAACCATATAGGCAGAAAACACATCGTTTGCGATCAATGTATCAAGCTGCTTTTTCAACGCAATTGATTCAGCTGACTTTATATCAAAAGGTGGCAAAAGCACTGGTGAAGATTTAATCACTAACGCCGTTTTTCCATCGTTTGAAAGTGCCGTTGCGTACCCGTCAGGTGCAACTTTAAACACGGCTTGAACAGCAGCACTATCAAAATCTGCACTGGTTGTGCGTCTATCGATACCAAGTTTCGACTGAACTTCAACACCTTCAGCCGCAGCAATTTCTTCTAGCGTCTTGCCACCTTCAAGGGTTTTTTGAATTTCCAAAGCTTTCTTGGTCAAGGCTTTGCGTTTTTCGTTCGCAATCCACAAGGTTTTAGCTTTTTCTTTTGCATCAGCAAATTTTTCGGTGTGAGAAGGAATGACTTCTTTGACGTTCAACCACGTATAACCGTCACCAATAGTTGAAATAGGATCAATCTCAAGTCCAACTTCCGTGTTGTAACCCGTTTTTAGAATTTTGCCCCAATCGGTGATACCTTCAATTTGGTTGCCGTTGGCATCCCGTCCGACGCGGTCAGTAGCAGGAAGAAGTTTGTATTCAAGACCAAGTTCTTTTGCAATTTCTTTAAACGCTGTGCCAGCGCCACGCTCATCTTCAACTTTATCACGAATTGCCAGCACTTTTTCACGACCCGCAAGTCTTTGTAAAGTTTCAACAAGTTCAGGGCGCACCTCTGCAATAGTTTTGAAACTCTCAGGGCTGATTTTAGTCACTCTAATAAGGAAGGTTGAAAGTGCACCTTTAATGGGCTCAGATACAGCACCTTGTTTTAGGGCAAAGGCCACATCCCGAATGCTTGCATCTGGAACATTGCCTTTGCTAAAAGTACCAAGCAAGCGGTCTGTATCGGTTTGGCCACGCTCTTTAGAGATCGCTTCAAATGAAGCCCCGCCTTTAATTTTCTCTAGTGCAGCTTTTGCATCAGCAACGTTTGCAAATGGAATTTGTTCAATTGTCCGACTTTCAGCTTTGCCAAATCTAGATTTTTGTTGGTTATAAAGCTGCGTAATGCGTTCATCAGTAATTTTCTCGTTCTTACCAAGGCTTAACGCATCAATGATGATTAATTCAAAAACACGGCGCGCTGAAATACTAAAACGATTTGGGTTTTCTTTATAAAACGTTTCGACCTGCTTATCTGTCGGTTGAGTGATTTTGATTTTGTCGCCAGAAAGAACGATATATTTGACATCACGCTTTGCATTAAATTGGCGAGAAACCAACTCAACCATTTCGTTTGGCGCGTTCAAACCATCTGTAATCGCACCCGTTATAGCAGAGCGAATCAAGTTACTTTTCTCATTTGCTACAAATTCCCCTTCAGAAATTTGCGCGTTTTGGAGGCGATAGCGCAATGCTGAAGCACTAAATTTGCCATCTGACCCTTGATAAGCGGGGTTTTGGGCAATTTGTGCGGCCACAAATGCAGGCGACAATGACATTTTAAGCTTACGTGCTTGCTCATCCAAAGCACTGGAACGTATTAAATCGCCTAATATTTGACGGTCTAAACCGAGTTGGCGCGCTTGGGCGGTGGTTAATGCTTGTTGGTTCCGATTAGAACGTTGACGGATTTGCCGATCAAATACGTTACGGAACTCTTGCGCTCCAATTTCACGTTCGCCAACTTTGGCCAAAGTCTGGTCGTTAGAACCGTTAAATACATCGGCAACGCCCCATACGGCAAAACTACCTGCAAGCAAAACCAAAAAAGCTTTAACAATAATTCCGCCTGTTGCGCCTCTAATCCACGTAAGCATAAATCTTGTAATCCTGTTGTTCTTGTTACGGCCAAATATTTAGCCAAAATTAAGCACTTGTTTTACCTGCTGCAATTGGTGCCATTCGCAAACTGATAAAGGTCTGATAACCAATGTCAACATATGTGGAATTTATATAGTAGTTTATGGGCACCAATTAAAGGGAAAATCTGATGGCGAAATCACCTAAGGCACTTGTAGCAGGCAATTGGAAAATGAACGGCACACGCGCTTCATTAAAAGAAATCCGTACGCTTGCCTCAAAATTAAAAGATAAAAAGGTAAAGTGCAACGTAATGATTTGCCCACCTGCAACACTTCTTAGTGAAGCAAAAGAGGTAGCTAAAGGCTCGAAAGTCAAAATTGGCGGACAAGATTGCCATGCAAGTGAAAGCGGTGCCCATACGGGGCATATTTCTGCAGGTATGCTAAAAAACGCTGGTGCAACCGCAGTTATCGTTGGCCACTCAGAGCGCCGTGCCGATGACGGCGAGACCGACAAAGACGTAGCCGCAAAAGCTGCCGCTGCCCATGCAAACGGCTTAACCGCCATTATTTGTGTTGGTGAAACACTGGCTCAATACGAAAACAAAGAAACTTTACGCGTAATGACAGCCCAAATTAAAGGCTCATTACCAGAGGGCACAACTGCCAAAAACACCGTAATTGCTTATGAACCTGTTTGGGCGATTGGTTCTGGCCTAACCCCAACAGTTAAAGAAGTGGCAAAAGTTCACACGCACATTCGCAAACGTTTAAATGCGGCCCTTGGGCAAGAAGCTGATAAAATTGCGATTTTATATGGTGGTTCAGTTAAACCGAACAATGCTGAAGAGCTAATGTCTGCTGATAACGTCAATGGCGCTCTTGTTGGTGGTGCTAGCTTAAAAGCAGCCGATTTCCTTGGCATTATTGCCGCTTACGAATAATAAATAGCGCAACATTGCAAAAAAGTGATGGTTTTGAGGGTGAATCCTCAAAACCTTATTTGCATTTTGGGCTTAATCGCGCTAAATGCGTCTCACATATCTCATTTTTTAGGAGCCCTGTGGGCAAATGGTTGAATTCATCCTCGTTATCCACCTGTTAATTGCACTTGGTTTGATCGGTTCTGTTCTTTTACAAAGATCTGAAGGCGGCGCATTAGGCATTGGTGGAGGTGGCGGCGGCGGCGGTGGCGGAATGTTTTCTGCCCGCGGTGCTGGCAGCGCACTAACACGTACAACAGCAGTGCTTGCAGCGTGTTTTTTTGTAACCTCACTCACGCTAACAATCATGTCAGCGCGTAAAGCTGCACCAACATCTGTGTTTGATTCTGTTCCTGGTGCAACTGGCGATAAAAAACCTGGCGTTCAATTGCCTGACTTGGGTCCAAAGAAAGATCCAACAAAACCAACAGTTCCAACAAACTAGTCAGTGATTGACGATGTCGGGTAGGCGTTACCACAACCTTTTTGAAAAAGGTTGTGGTAAACTACAAACTATTGCTTCCCAAATTACCCGACTCCGTTTAATCCATAAATCCCATGGCGCGATATATTTTTATAACAGGCGGTGTGGTTTCATCACTCGGAAAAGGTTTAGGCTCAGCGGCTCTTGGCGCGTTGCTACAAGCACGTGGTTACAAGGTACGTTTAAAAAAGCTTGATCCATATTTGAATGTTGATCCCGGCACTATGTCTCCCTATCAACACGGCGAAGTTTTTGTAACCGATGATGGGGCCGAAACCGATCTCGATTTAGGTCATTACGAACGTTATACTGGCCGCTCGGCAGAGCAGTCAGACAACATTACAACGGGTCGTTTGTATCAAGAGATCATTGCAAAAGAACGTCGTGGCGACTTTTTAGGCGCCACCGTTCAAGTCATTCCCCATGTTACCAATGCGCTGAAAGAGTTCATTCTTGATGGCAATGATGACTATGACTTTGTGCTGTGCGAAATTGGTGGAACTGTGGGCGATATTGAAGCCTTGCCGTTTTTTGAAGCCATTCGTCAAGTCGGCAATGATTTACCGCGCGGCGATGTGATTTATATTCACCTGACGCTATTGCCGTATATTCCAACAGCAGGCGAGTTGAAAACCAAACCAACACAACACTCGGTTAAAGAGCTCCGCTCCATCGGCATTCAGCCTGACATTTTACTATGTCGTGCAGATCGCGAAATCCCACAAAACGAACGCCGCAAAATTGCACTGTTTTGTAATTTGCGCTCAAGCGCTGTTATTCAAGCGCTTGATGTTAAGTCTATCTACGATGTTCCAATGGCGTATCACAACGAAGGGCTTGATAATGAAGTCTTGGCTGCGTTTGGTATAAAAGATGCCCCTGAATTAGACATGGCTGTATGGGAAGAAATTTCAAACCGCATTGCCAACCCAGAAGGCGAAGTGACAATTGCTGTTGTCGGCAAGTATACCGAGTTGCTTGATGCTTACAAATCCTTGATGGAAGCGTTGGTTCATGGCGGTATTGCCAACAAAGTTAAAGTCAACCTGCAATGGATTGAAGCTCAAATCTTTGAAAAAGAAGACCCAACACCATTCCTAGACAAAGTAGATGGCATATTGGTGCCTGGTGGGTTTGGCGAGCGCGGCGTAGAAGGCAAGATAAAAGCGGCAACATTTGCGCGTGAACATAACGTGCCATATTTTGGCATTTGTTTGGGTATGCAAATGGCAGTTGTT
>JAMOMM010000323.1 GCA_027067085.1 Hyphomicrobiales bacterium | reverse complement strand
CATTGCCAACAACTGAAACGGCGGCACAGAGCCACTAGCGGCGGTAAACAGGGCCAGCAAAGACCACAATAAAACAGCAACGAAACCAATGGCTGTTGCAATTTTCGGTGTGCTGGATTTAGCCATGTCTAAAATCATTTTTACTTTATCAGACTAAAGGCAACAATGCTCAAGGCAGCGATTGCGATAAGGCCAGCGATCAGTAAAAGGAATTTAAGGTTTGGTTGGTCTGAGCCTGAAAAACTGATATTCACATCAACATCAGGCACCACATAAACACTATAAAGTGAGTCCCATGCGCCTTTGGAAACACTGTTTTCACGCATCAGGTTTTCTTTGACAGAAGGTTTAGGAAATAACCAGTTTGAACCACTGATTTCAATAATGCCACTCAAGTCATCGGCTGGATTAATAGGTTCGGCTTTAAAGTGATAGGTTTCTTGCAGACTGTTGCTAAACCGATATATCACCCGTTTGCGTTCACCTGCTTTTATCGAAACCGTTTTCATGTTCTTTCCTTACAACAGCGCGTCTAAATCCCGTTTAAATTGTTCTTTGACCTTGTCACCAGCGTCCAAAATTTCACGTACCTTAAAAAAATCAAAAGCGCGGAATTCGTCGATCGGCGGCACAAAGTAAATGTCAGGCTTGTGCTTTTCTAAATGCAGGCGAGTGATGGAGTATTGCATAATTTGTGACACACCAAGGGCCAAATCAGTATAGCCGGGCCGCTTGCCATCTTGCTCTTTTTGCGCCCCTGTTACATCAATTCCAATGGTAATGTCGACACCGTCGCACACATGATCGAATGGCACGGGATTTGTCATTGCGCCATCAATCACAAACCGCCCGTTAATTTCTGGTGCTTCAATCACACCGGGAATAGCAATAGATGCTGCAACAGCGCGCTTTAAATTACCTTTTCTAATGGTAATCTCTTCGCGTTTATAAAAATCAGTAGCCGTAACGGCAAAATCAATTTTTGTATCTTCAATGTTTTCAACCACGCCCGGCGGCATGGCAAGTTTAGTCAGGTGCAAGCCATCAACCTGCGTTGGCCGACGAAAAGAAAAGTTGACCAGATCAAAAACGCTGCCCTCTTCATGGCGAAAAAGCCGTTTGGCCGCTTCCATACGATTACCTAAAACAGAACAACAATGCTCGCGAATATCGCGGCCCGAAAGCCCCGAAGCATAGGCTGCACCAACAAGAGCACCAATACTGGTGCCCGCCATTTTCGTTGGTTTCACGCCAAGTTCATCAATGGCCTCAAGTAGGGGGATATGAGCAATCCCACGCGCAGCACCGCCGCCGAGAGCCAATCCAATTGTTTTCGTCATGCTATTTAATACCCATTGTCAACTGCATTGGTTTTAATCCAGCGAACCAGTGTTTTCTTACCTTTATAGCGTATTTTATACCACCTATAAGGATACTCAGATACATCAAGCATTTCCACCTTATCGCCTTTAATTAAATAGGCTTTGGTTTTGGCATCTTCAACAGGCTTACTGTAAAGAAAGGTTTTTTCAACAATGGATAACACTGCTGGTGTATAATCATTTAAATTTTCGCGAGTTGTATCGGCAAGAATCCGCTTAATCCGTTTGCCTTCCCGATTGAAAAATGAAACAATTTCAACAGGCCCAGGGCTGACAATTTCTTTGTACTTATACGGCCCTTGTGCATCAAAACGGTATGAGTCCCGATAATGAAACGGCCCACTTTTATAATCTGATGTGAGTTCTTTTGTTGCGGTGTCTAAACCAAAGTTAGAAATGTCTAATCCTTCGCTAAATTGGCCTTTATTTGGCTGACCATTTGATGGTTGCCAGAAGAATATCCGCGAAAAAACATTTACTCCGCCATAGCCAATGCTCGTATCAATGGCGATGTCATTGTAACCATCAAAATTCAAATCACCGATGCGCACCAACCCCGTGCCAGCAAAATCATTGTCTGGTTTAGTGTTGTCGAGCAGGATTTGTAGTTTCTGTTTGCCGATAGCAATTTTGAAGAGATTATTGCTAAACGTTAGATCAAAGGTTTGGTTTTTGGAAACTTGGACTTTGAACGTTTGAGGCTTAGACCAATCAAACTTTGTTTCTTGCATTTCTGCGCTTGTTGCAGAGTTTACAAACAACAAGCTTGCGAAAATTCCAGCGCAAAAGCGCAAATAGTAATGTGGCATAATAAGGTTTTATCCTTTTTGTTTTTGTTCTCTTTCAATCGCAAGCCAGCCAATATCACGGCGATAAAAACCGCCAGGCCAATTGACTTTCTCTACCGCACTATAGGCGTGTTCTTTCGCAACGTAAACCGAAGAGCCTAGCGCTGTAACATTTAGCACCCGCCCGCCAATTGCCGTTACAACACCATCTGATTTTGCTGTGCCTGCATGGAAGATTTCAACCGCATCATCGCTGGCTGCTTTGTCTAAATTCCCAATTACGCTGCCTTTATCATAAGAGGCAGGATACCCATTGGCTGCCATAACAACACTTAGCGCAGCCTCATTACGCCACTTAATTTCTCGGCCAGCCAAATCACCGTCGGCGCACGCCACCAATAACTCAACCAGATCATCATCCATCCGCATCATTAAAACTTGGCACTCCGGGTCGCCAAAGCGCACATTATATTCAATCAGTTCAGGGCCTTTTTCAGTAATCATCAACCCAGCAAAAAACACGCCCTTAAACGGCGCGCCCATGTCGTTCATGGCTTTGACGGTGGGTAAAATAATTTCATCCATGGTGCGCTGGCACATTTTTTCCGTCATCACGGGGGCAGGGGAGTATGCGCCCATACCGCCCGTATTTGGGCCCGTGTCGCCTTCACCAACGCGCTTGTGATCTTGGGCAGTGGCCATAGGGATCGCGGTGGTGCCATCGCACAGGGCAAAGAACGATGCTTCTTCGCCAATCAACCACTCTTCAATCACCACTTCTGCGCCCGCTTCACCAAACATACCGCCAAAAATGTCCTTTACCGCACCAATGGCTTCATCCATGGTTTGGGCCATAATCACGCCTTTGCCAGCGGCTAAACCGTCAGCTTTCACAACAATCGGTGCAGATTGCGTCGCTAAATATTCAAGCGCTGCGTCTTCATCGCCAAAGCGTCCATAGGCCGCTGTGGGGATGTCGTATTTGGCGCAAATGTCTTTGGTAAACCCTTTGGAACCTTCAAGCTGGGCAGCTTGTGCCGATGGGCCAAACACCCGAATACCAACTTCTATCAAACTGTCAGCCAAGCCATCAACCAACGGTGCTTCTGGCCCTACCACCACAAGGCCTATATTATTGCCTTTGCAAAAAGCGGCAACAGCGCGATGGTCGTTGACATCAAGTTCAATTTTCTCAGCAATCTCATCAATGCCAGCATTGCTAGGCGCACAAAAAAGGCGCTCACATAACGGCGATTGTTTCATTTTCCAAGCCAACGCATGCTCGCGCCCGCCCGATCCAATAAGAAGAATGTTCATGCGTCTCTTTTCTACTCCAATTTCCCCTCCCCCTTGTGGGGAGGGATCAAGGGTGGGGGGTAACTAAAACGTATGCGCACCGCGCATTCAAAACCTATCAAATAGTTGTTTGAAAATGAAACCGCCTTGGCCCCACCCCCAACCCCTCCCCACAAGGGGGAGGGGGGCTGGTTTTGTATTCTAGTCTGGTACTGATCTATAACTTTTGAACCAGCAACATAAATCGGTTACAACAAAACAAAAAGGATTCTTTACACATGTCCACTGATTGGCCGTTTGACCCGATAACGGGTGAGGTTTTAGACGAACCGCAAGATGATAAAAAGAATAATCAGATTGAGTATTCAGTCTCTGATTTATCGTTTGCGCTAAAACGCACCCTTGAAGATACCTTTGGGTTTGTGCGGGTGCGCGCTGAACTGGGGCGGGTATCGCGGCCAGCATCGGGCCATGTGTATCTTGATCTAAAAGATGATAAAGCCGTGCTTAATGGCATCATCTGGAAGGGTGTTGCTAGCCGCTTAAAAATTCAACCCGAACAGGGTTTAGAAGTTATTGTCACGGGTAAAATCACCACTTATCCTGGCCAATCGCGCTATCAAATAATTATCGACAGTTTAGAACCTGCAGGTGTTGGCGCTTTGATGGCGCTGTTTGAAGAGCGTAAGAAAAAGCTGGCTGCTGAAGGCTTGTTTGATGAAAACCGTAAAAAACAAATTCCGTGGTTGCCCAAAACCATCGGCGTTGTCACCTCGCCAACCGGCGCGGTTATTCGCGATATTCTTCATCGCTTGAACGATCGCTTTCCGCGTCATGTGGTTGTTTGGCCCGTGCGCGTTCAGGGTGATAGCAGCGCCCAAGAAGTGGCCAACGGCATCAATGGTTTTAATGCTATGGCACCTGAAAGTGGTACGCGACCAGATTTGATTATCGTGGCGCGTGGCGGTGGTAGCTTAGAGGACCTATGGGGTTTTAACGAAGAAATTGTTGCCCGCGCGGCTGCTGAAAGTCAAATCCCCCTCATTTCGGCGGTGGGCCACGAAACCGATTGGACCTTGATAGATTATGTCGCCGATGAGCGCGCACCAACCCCAACGGCAGCGGCTGAACGCGCCGTGCCCGTGCGCCGTGATTTATTGGCAACCATCGCAGATTTGAGCGCTCGCAACCCGCGCGCGATGGGGCGGCTTTTGGATGAACGCAAAATGCGGGTGCAAAGTGCAGGGCGCGCCTTGCCCAAGCCTGATGATATTTTAAGTCTCGCGCGTCAACGCTTTGACACCGCTTCTGGCCGTTTGGCCCAAGGGCTCAAAACCAACCTCCAAACCCATCGCAACCATTTTGAGCGCACCGCAGGTAGGCATTCCCTAACGCCTTTGAAGCAACAGCTCACCCGCCACAGCGAAACACTTTTGCGTCTGCAAACTCAATCCACCCGCGCCATCACCCGCACTTTGGCCGACAAATCCCAACGCCTAACCTCAACCACAAAACTCCTCAACACCCTGTCTCATAAATCAGTTTTAGCAAGGGGTTTTGCCTTGGTGAAGGATGACAAGGGCAAAGTGATTAGATCGGTTAAGGCGGCGAGCGCAGGCAAACAGGTGATGCTTGAGTTTAGCGATGGTGAAGTTGGAGCTGTGGTGAACGGCAAGAAACCTAAGTCAGCCTCAAAAGAGAGCCAAGGGACTTTGTTGTGAAGCCTCTGTCTAGCTGGTTATTGGATTCCAGCTTTCGCTGGAATGACGATGGCTGGTTGTTGAATTTTTTCGTCATCCCAACGAAAGTTGGGATCCAATAACCAAGTAAGTGGAGTGTTATGCAGCCCGTTGTTTACATCATAACCAACCACCGTCATGGAACACTTTACACGGGCGTGACATCTAACCTTGCAAGGCGTATGTATGAACATCGAGAAGGTTTAATCGAAGGTTTCTCCAAACAATACGATCTAAAAATGCTCATTTGGTATGAAGTTCACAACACCATGATTGCCGCCATTACGCGTGAAAAACAAATCAAAGCGTGGAAGCGTGGTTGGAAAATTGAGTTGATTGAGAAGATGAATCCAATGTGGTTGGACTTGCACGATGATTTGGTTTTTTAACTAGTTGCACCTGCGTAATGGATTCCAGCTTTCGCTGGAATGACGATGGTTGGTTTCGAAATTTGTGTCGTCATCCCAACGAAAGTTGGGATCCAATAACCTTGTCAGAGGAATACGTTTGCACCCTGTTGTTTACATCATCACTAACCACCGCCATGGAACGCGTGGTTGGTTTTGTATGATGACTTAGCTTTAACTAGCTGCATCTGCGTATTGGATTCCAGCTTTCGCTGGAATGACGATGGTCGTCTTAAAGTTTATGTAATGAATATTACTTTTTGACTTCAATCAATGCTCCACACCACGCCGCTTCGCAAAATGTCCTTATATTTAACAAGGGAGACATGAATGTCACATACACCACATGAATTAGCCGAAGAATTTCCGAACCAAATTCAAGCACTGCATGCGTTAAAACTTACCGATGTGCATTTTAATAGATTGGCTGATGAGTATCACGAATTGAACCGCGAAATCCATCGCATTGAAACCGATGTGGAACCGACAAGCGATCATATTTTAGAGGAAAAGAAAAAGCTGCGTTTAGGGCTGAAAGATCAAATCGCAGTTATGCTGAACAAAGCCCAGCCTGAATAATTTCAGACTTAAAACGGTTTAGCAACCACCACATATAAAATGCCAATCACAACGAAAACGCTAATTTCGTTGAAAATGCGCAAATATTTGTCTGACTTGTCAAAAATGCCTGCATGGGCTTTTTTGACGAGCAGGCCAGTGAACACATAATGGGCAAGTAGCACTGTCACTAACCCCAACTTCAGCCAAACCCAGTCAGGAAAGTCTAGCAACCAAGCTAGCCACAACCCTGTACCAATGGCGATCACGCCCAAGAAGGCTGAGAACCTAAATAACCGTACAGTAAGCTGGCCTGTATTGCCGCCAGTCCCATGGGCTGCATGCTCACGGTGCCAAAATATTAGGGCGCGCGGGACAGAAAATATGCCCGTCATCCAGCCCATGACGCACAAAAGGTGCGCAACTTTTATTCCAACAAACCAATCCATGGTTTAAGTGCCTTTCGAGGTTTGGGCAACCGTGTCACCAATCAACATATCAACCACACTTTGTAGGGCTTGAGATTGAGATTTTCGATTAGCCAAAGCCATGTCATACGTTTTACGTTGGCGATCGGCACTCGTGCCATGCTTTAAAATATTACGGGCAGATTCAACTTCGGCCACACAATCAAGTGCTTCGGCATCTTGATAAATAAGGCTAATGATCTCCTCAAGTAACTCATCAAAGGCAACAACCTTGCCACGGCCAAAATCAATTAAACCCTCACGCGTACCATAGCGTTGCGCTCGCCAGCGGTTTTCATTGACTAAGAACCGCTCATATTTTCGCCAGCTTAAATTATCTCGCCGCAATCGATATAACATGCGCACCAAACACACATAAATAGCGGCGATAGCAACCGTATCATCAAGGCTGGTCGGCACATCGCAAATGCGCATTTCTAAGGTTGGGTATCGATCAGACGGTCGCAAATCCCACCAAATTTTGGTTGCATCAGCAATCAACCCTGTATTGACCAGCATATCAGTGGTGCGTTTATATTGGCCGTATGAATCAAACCGTGGTGGTAACCCAGTGCGTGGCAAATTATCAAAAATTGTAAGTCGGTATGAATCAAGCCCCGTATCACGCCCTTGCCAAAACGGTGAGGAAGTAGACAGCGCTAAAAGGTGGGGCAAAAAATACGGTAACTGATTAAAAATATCGATACGAAGTTCGGGGTCTTCAATCCCCACATGTACATGCATGCCGCAAATCAGCATACGCCGACCAACCCCTTGCAGGTCACGAGCCAGTTCTGCGTAGCGCTCTTTATCGGTAAAGCGTTGGTCCATCCAATCGGCAAACGGGTGGGTAGAAGCGGCAATTGGTGCTAAATTATGCTCGCCCGCAATTTGGGCAATGCTTGAGCGTAAACGAGCCAGATCTGCGCGCGCTTCTTTGGGTGTTTTACAAACCTGCGTACCAACCTCAATTTGGCACTGCAAAAATTCAGGCGATACCTGTTCGGCCAAAACTTTTTGGCAAACATCCATCAAACCTTTTGGCGCATTACGCACTAAATCACGACTGGTTTTATCCACCAAAAGGTATTCTTCTTCGATACCCAAGGTAAAACTGGGTTCTTTATGTATCAGATGAGCCATGCTTGATTTTGCACGATTTTATGAACAAATTGCAAGCCCCAATCGGCGCTTTTAAGCGCGATTTTTGAAATTAGAAATAGACCATTTCACGCAGGGCCGATGGTGTTATCATCAGCAAATACTCGTTGATGGCAAGCTCGCGTTGGAAAAACAAAATGAGATTGATAGCAACAAAGAAAAATTTGTAGGTTTTGCGTGATGCACTTGGAATGGGTTTGGATTTAGCCGCCCAACGGTATAAAAGGATTAAAATAACGAACCCGTTAAATACCATCATTTGAGGAGCAATTGGCGCCTCAGGGCTAAATAAAAGCTCACTATATTCGCTAAAATCAATTGCTTTAAACATGTTCCACATATCGGGCCTCAAACGCTAAGTTTTTTTATGTTGCGAACTATAAGATGAGATAGTTAAGATCGAGTTGTTTGGTTGGTTTTTTCTAGCCAATTGTAGATTGTCGGTGTATATCAAGAGACCCGCTATAGGGAATAAAATCAAAAAATTTACACTTATTGCGGATTATAAAGTTCAGGAGCTAAACAAATGACACACGCGTGGACACCACAAAGCTGGAGAAAATTCCCAGTTGTCCAGATGCCAAATTATGGCGATATGGAGAAACTGGCGCAAACAGAAGCAAAATTAGCTGAGTTTCCACCGTTGGTTTTTGCTGGTGAAGCGCGCAAATTACAACGTAAATTAGCTCGCGTTGCTAAGGGCAAAGCGTTCCTTTTACAAGGTGGTGATTGTGCCGAAAGTTTTGCTGAACATTCGGCTGACAATATACGGGATTTTTTCCGCGTCTTCCTACAAATGGCGGTTGTTTTAACTTTCGCAGGCGGCAAACCACTTGTTAAAGTGGGACGTATTGCAGGTCAGTTCGCCAAACCACGTTCAGCCGATTTAGAAACCAAAGATGGCGTGAGCTTGCCAAGCTATCGCGGCGACATCATCAACGGTATTGAATTTAATAAACAAGCCCGCATACCAGACCCGCACCGCCAAATCATGGCCTATCGCCAGTCTGCTGCAACGCTAAATCTGTTGCGCGCTTTCGCTATGGGTGGTTACGCCAACCTTGAGCATGTCCACCGCTGGACAATGGGTGCGTTAAAAGATTCACCCTTTGGTGAACGCTATGACGAATTGGCCGAACGTATTTCAGAAAGCCTTGGCTTTATGCGCGCCTGCGGTATCAACCCTGATACAGCACCACAACTTCGCCAAACTGAATTTTTTACCAGCCACGAAGCTTTACTGCTTGGATATGAAGAAGCTTTAACGCGCGTTGATTCAACCTCGGGCCATTGGTATGCCACATCGGGCCACATGTTATGGATTGGTGATCGCACCCGCCAACTTGACCATGCCCATGTCGAATTTTTCCGTGGTATCAAAAACCCGATTGGCCTTAAATGTGGCCCGTCAATGACTGCCGATGAATTGCTGCGTTTGATTGATGTGCTTGATCCTGAAAATGAAGCGGGGCGCTTAACCCTCATCACCCGCTATGGTGTTGATGAAATTGAAAAGCATTTGCCGCAACTGTTGCGCGCTATAAAAGCTGAAGGCCGTCAGGTTATTTGGTCCTGTGATCCGATGCACGGCAATACCATAACAGCTGAAAGTGGCTATAAAACCCGCCCGTTTGATCGTATTTTGGGCGAAGTTCGCAACTTTATGAATATTCATAAAGCTGAAGGCACGCACGCAGGTGGCATTCACGTGGAAATGACGGGCAAAAATGTAACCGAGTGTACAGGTGGTGCTTTTGCCTTGGCTGATAAAGATTTATGCGACCGTTATCACAGCCATTGCGATCCACGCCTAAATGCCGATCAAGCACTAGAATTGGCGTTTCTCATCGCTGAAGAGTTGAAAAAGGGGCAACGCGATGTTGATTTAACCAGCATTGCCGCCGCC
>JAMOMM010000322.1 GCA_027067085.1 Hyphomicrobiales bacterium | reverse complement strand
TACTTGTCTTCGTCATAATATATTCCCCAGTTGCACAACCATGCGTTGATGCACGTTGGGGTAATTTGACTCAGTAAGGTTTCAGCCGCTTAAACAAACAGGGTAAAGGAATTTGAAAAAATTGATCCAATTTGAATCAATTTTTCAATTACTTAGAGTCAGGTTGGCTGTTTTCTGGACCTTTTTTGGTTGGCCGTTTTTCATCTTCAAATAAAATTCGTTCAGCCGACCCTTCCAAATCATCAAACTGACCAGAGCGAAGTGTCCAAAGAAAAGCCACTAAGCCAAGACCACTTAAAAACAAAGCAATGGGAATTAGAACGAGCAATCCACTCATAATTGTACTCTTTTCTTAAGTTCCTTAGTTTCAAGCGCCTCACTTTGAAACGTAGAAACTGGATTTTTTGTTTCACTAATTTTGGACTTTGGGGCCAATCTTAACCGTAGAGCATTGCTTGTTACTAATATTGAGGAACTTGACATAACAATGGAGGCAAATAAAGGCGTTGCAAAACCAAACATCGCCAAAGGTATTGCCACTAGATTATATAATATCGCCATTGCGAAGTTTTGGTGAACGTGTCGGGTGGCCCGGCGTGAAATATCAAGAACATCTAAAACCGAAACAAGACTACTGCCAGTGAAAACCATATCGGCGGCCGTTTTACCTATATCAGAAGCACTAGAAGGGGCAAGAGATGCTGTTGCCGTTGCGAGTGCTGGGGCATCATTGATACCATCGCCAACCATCAATACTTTTTTGCCGCGTGCGATCTCTTTTTCAACAAATTGAACTTTTTGTTTTGGTGATAGTTGGGCAAAAAAATTGTTTATGCCCAATCGTGTTGCCAATGCTTTAACCGCACTTTGGCTGTCACCAGATAGTACGATGATATTTTTTCCTTGCTGAATTAGCTGCGAAATAACAGACGATGCCCCATCGCGAATACTATCTTCGAACAAAAATGCCGCTTTAACTTTTCCATCAATGGCGAAAACCACTCGTGATTGTTTTTCAATGCCTAAGTTTTTTTCCTCCGCAATCCACCTTGGACTTCCCAATTGAACTGTTTTGCCATGCCAATCGGCTTGAACGCCCATGCCTGGGTACTCAACAATATTGTCTAGTGTGATTTTTGCATTTGATTCACTCGAGAACAGTTTTACAATTGATTTGGACAAAGGGTGAATGCTGGTGCGGGCCAATGCCGCGATCACTTGCTTTGTTTCACTACTAACTTGGCGATCTACATCCACAGAAAAATCTCCCGTGGTCAACGTACCGGTTTTATCAAATATAACCGTGTCAATATCTGCCATGCGTTCGAGGGCACTACCATCTTTAACCAGAACCCCACGTTTAAACAAAATGCCATTCGCAACGATTTGAACCGCAGGAACGGCCAAACCAAGAGCACAAGGGCACGTGATAATAAGAACGGCAATAGCGATAAATAATGAAGAGTGCCAATCACCGCCTGTTACCCAAAGCCAACCAAAAAAAGTTATCGCAGCTAATCCATGAACTGCTGGTGCATAAATGCTGGCGGCTCGATCAGCAATGCGCATATAACGAGCTTTGCCTTGTTCAGCAGTCTCCATCAGGGAAATGACTTCACCTAAAAATGTATCTTTACCAATTGCAGTCACTTTAATCTCAAGTGGACCCGTAAGGTTTACAATACCAGCTTCTACTTTTGCTCCATGCTGGAGCTTTTCTGGCAGTGCCTCGCCCGTTACGATAGAGCGATCAACATCGCTTACACCTGATATAACAACGCCATCAACAGGTACGCGCTCACCAGGTGCAATCAACACCGTCATACCAAGCGTTAACTCATCAACAGGTAAATAAACATGGCTGCCATCATCGCTCACCACCGTTGCACCCACAGTGTTTAAGGTTAAAAGTTGGGAAACAGCAGAACGAGCCTTCTCACGCATCATGTGATCGAGATAACGGCCAATCAACAAAAAGAACAGCAAAGTTACGGCGGCATCAAAATAGGTTTCTGGGCCACCAATTATAGTTTCGAACAAGCTCATTCCGGCGGCAAGTATAACAGCCAACGAAATGGGCACATCCATATTTAAGTTCTTATGAGAAAGAGCTTTTACGGCAGAATAGAAAAAAGGGCGGCCAGAATAAACAATCGAAGGCAGAGCGATAAGCGCGGAAATCCAATGAAATAATTGGCGTGTTGTACCCTCAGCGCCAGCCCAAACAGATACTGACAACAACATTACATTTGCGGCGGCAAACCCTGCAACCGCAACGGCGCGCAACAGCTTTTTGCCTGTTTCATCTTGGCTCATGCTGGCTGCGGCAGCACTGTTGAACGGTCTGGCATCATAACCAAGGCCAGAGATCGCTTCAAAAAAATTACTGGCTGATTGTTTTTTCCCGTCCCATTCAAGCGACAAACGTTTGGTCGATAGATTCACGCGAGCTTTATGGACACCGTCCATTTTATTCAATGTTGTTTCAATCTTGTTGATACAACCACCGCAATGAATAGTGGGAAGAAGAAATTCAATAGACTCACGATTACCATCAAGGTGCTCAACCCACTGAGACAACCCAGCTTGGTCATTACCCTGAGAGCCTGCTTTTACGACTTCTGATGCGGGGCAACAGCTCATTACACGCCTTACTTTCCAGGCTTTTTAATTAGCCTATAGAGCTTTTTGTAGTGTTCATTATTTGAGCTGGTTGTTTGAATGGCAACATCCCATTGCCCCGCAGCAATATTTACTGATGCGATATACTCGCCAGGATTACCATTATGAAACTCCAGCACTTGATCTTGTACCTCAGTGGTTGGCCGGCCAATTGTGCCAACAATCGTTAGGTCAGTGATGGGTGCACCTGATTTATCTTTAATTGAAAAAATGACATGGGTGCCATTAAGTTTGAGGCGACTTTTCCAACCCAACTTATTTTGACGCTCTACTTCCTTTTCTTTTCCATCAAAATCAATTGAT
This sequence comes from Hyphomicrobiales bacterium, assembly GCA_027067085.1. Taxonomy (GTDB): domain Bacteria; phylum Pseudomonadota; class Alphaproteobacteria; order Rhizobiales; family Aestuariivirgaceae; genus JALWJW01. Next base: position 6,721 of record JAMOMM010000322.1, on the reverse strand, counting down.
GCGACATAGCCGTTTTTTGCAACCAGTCCAGACCAACTGTCCACTGCGAACCACGCTAAAAACATGTTCACTGTGATGATTGTTCCAAAAAACATGAACAACACGCCAAGCATGTGGCGACCTGTAAATTCCTTGATTGTTAGCATCTGCTTAATTTTTTTAATCACTTGCTTGGTCCATCAAAAATCGCGTTATAAGTCGTGGTTTCATCACCAGATATATCTTTTATCGTAAATTGAATATTGGATCGTGCGCCTTTCAAGGCTTTATGGTTGACTGTAACATAGACCTTAAAGGCTTTTAGTTTATCAGCATCTACATCTACCTTCACAGTGTCAGATGCCTTTACATCTGACCCAGCAATTTTCATTGTGGCCCCTTTAAGACCTGAAATAGAAACTCGGAATGAACGCGGATCAGTAACCATATTGAGAATTTTGACGGTATAACCATTACGGATAGATCCATCAGAAAGTTTCACAAACTGGGGGTTGCGATCATGCAATACAGACATATCTAAACGATCTCGCATCAAAAGCGTGACCAGCATACCCAGACAAATTGCCCCAAATATAGCTAGATAAATATATGTTCTTGGACGAATAAAGGATGTCCAAGTTGATGCTTTACTTTCAGCATGGTCAGACATAGTCGCGTAGGAAATCAGCCCCCTAGGTTTTCCAATCTTATCCATCACCGCATTACATGCATCAATACACAAAGCGCAGGTAATACATTCTAATTGGGCACCGTCTCGAATATCGATGCCTTGCGGGCATACGGCCACACAAGCATTGCAATCAACACAATCGCCTGCTTTATCGCCAAGCTTTTCGCGTTCTTTCTTTTTCAAAGTACGCGGTTCGCCACGCCATGCATTGTAGGTAACAATGAGTGAATGCTCATCAAGCATCGCGCCTTGGATACGCGGCCAAGGACAAGCAAAGGTGCAAATTTGCTCGCGCGCAAACCCAGCAAAAATATACGTCGTGGCCGTCAAAACCGCGACCGTTGCATAGGCTACAAAAGGAGACTGTAGCGTGAAGAAATTTTTAAATAATGTGGGGGCATCGGCAAAATAGAAAATCCACGCCCCGCCTGTCGAAATGGAGATTAATATCCAAATGAAGTGCTTAATCACGCGCTTGCGAATTTTATCGCTCGTCCATGGGGCTTTATCAAGCTTAATCCGCGCATTCCTGTCACCTTCAAGCCAGCGTTCTACAACAAGAAACAAGTCAACCCACACAGTTTGCGGACAGCTATAACCGCACCATGCGCGCCCGACCGTTGAGGTCACCAAAAACAAACCGATGCCAGCCAAAATAAGCAAGCCAGCAACATAGTAAAACTCTTGCGGCCAAATTTCGATTGAAAAGAAATAGAACCGCCGATTAGCCAGATCCAAAAGAATAGCTTGGTCAGGAACGTATGGTCCACGATCCCAGCGCAACCAAGGCGTAATATAGTAAATGCCTAGGGTGATGCCCATAATAAGCCATTTCAGGCTACGAAAAGTTCCCGTTACACCTTTAGGAAAAATTTTGACGTGAGCAGCAAAGAGTTCTCTTTTCTCTTTCGAGTTGACGGGTTCAACATCTAGTCTTTCAACTTCTTTATGAACGGTGACCATCGGTCCTAAGCTTTCATTAGTTGCTTTAAGGAGCAAGACCAGTCGAGCTAATGCTGACTGGTCTTGTTAAGCTTTATATTTTGTCACACGGTCTCAATAACAAGACCGTGTGACAATTAGTGTCTATTCACCACCGCCAAGGGCGTGAACATAGATTGCCAGTTGCTTGATGGTAATATCATCCAAACGGCTTACCCAAGCAGGCATTTCGCCGTGTTTTGGTTTTGATACCTGACGGATAATGTCCGCTTGTTTATCACCATAGAGCGAAATTGCATCAGCTAGATTTGGCGCGCCAAACTCTTTGTTGCCTTTGCCTTTTTCGCCATGACAGGAGGCACAGTTTTCTTCATAAACTGCAGCGCCTTTTTTGGCAGCTTCAGCATCAACCTCTTGTTTAGACAAACTACCAACAAACGCAGCGACTTGAACAATCTGCTCTTTTTCTAAGATTTCATCCCCAGCAAATGCAGGCATGTCTGATGTTCTTGTATCATCATCAGCTTCAACGCGTATACCATGTTGGATAGTCGTATAGATTGCTTCCAAATCACCGCCCCACAACCAATCATCATCGTTCAAGTTTGGATAACCTGCTCCACCTTGAGCACCAGAACCATGGCATTGAATGCAGTTCACCGCAAAAGCAGCCTTGCCGCCTGAGCGAGCAAACTGGAACAACTTCTCATCTTTACGAATATCTACTAAAGACTTCGCCGCAATCTGATCGCGAAAAACCTTTTGTGATTCTTTTGCAGCTGCAATTTCAATCGCCACATCACCGCGCGAAGTCTGACCAAGCAGGCCTGGCGTTGACGCGTTAATTAATGGAATTGAAGGATAAGCAATCATGTAACCGATCGCCCAGATAATGCATAAATACATTGTCCAAAGCCACCAACGTGGCAGCGGGTTATTCAGCTCTTTAATGCCATCCCATTCGTGACCAGTCGTCTCGACGCCGGTGACCTCATCAATATCTTTTTTACTCATAGTCAGTCCCTCTTAAGCGGAATTTGGCTCGTTTCATCATATTGTTTTTTTGAACCTGGGCGAAAGACGAACAAGACAACGACAATAAAAACGCTGAACAAGTAAACCAAACCCCAGCTACTGGAGAAATGACGGAAAGTTTCATAATCCATAATAGGTTCCTATCTTAAGTTGTCTTCGGCTTTGTAGGCTTTAAAGTCCACAAGCGTACCGAGCATTTGAAGGTAAGCAACCAGCGCATCCATTTCGGTTACACGTTTTGGATTGCCATCAAAATCTCTGACATGAGCTTTTGGATAGCGAGATTTAACATCATCTGCGCCATCACTATCAGGGTTGGCCTGAGCGATCATATCTTTAGTTGCATTTTCAATCATTTCCTTAGTGTATGGAACACCAACTCTGACATTTGCCGTTAAATGCATCGCTGCATCATCCGTGCGGACATCAGTGTTTGCAAGAAATGCATAGCTAGGCATTACAGACTCAGGCACAACAGCTTGTGGATTTTTAAGATGCTGCACATGCCATTTATCAGAGTAACGATTACCCACACGGGCCAAATCAGGGCCAGTACGTTTTGAACCCCATTGGAACGGATGATCGTACATACTTTCCGCCGCTAATGAGTAATGGCCATAACGTTCAACTTCATCACGGAATGGACGGATCATTTGTGAGTGGCACAAATAGCACCCTTCACGAATGTAAACGTTACGCCCAGCCAATTCGAGTGGTGAATAAGGACGCATCCCTTTCACCTTCTCAATCGTGTTTTTCAAGTAGAATAGCGGTGCAATTTCAACCAAGCCACCAATTGTCACTACAATAAATGACAAGATAAACAGCAGCGTGGCGCTTTTCTCAATTCGTTCGTGTTTTTCTAACATCGTTCAACTTTCCTTTACGCTGCTTTAACAACGACACCCATAGGGGCTTCGTTACGCTTATTGCCTTTGACAGTCTGGTAGAAGTTCCAGGCCATAATCAAACCACCCGCAAGGTACATCGTACCGCCAATGGCACGGATGACATAGAAAGGATGCATAGCGGCAACTGATTCAGCAAAGCTGTATACAAGGAAGCCTTGTGCATCATATTCACGCCACATCAGGCCTTGCATAATGCCAGAAACCCACATGGAAGATGCATAAACAACAATACCTAGTGTTGCGAGCCAGAAATGCCAGTTAACAAGGCGCAGGCTATACAAACCATCACGGTTCCAAAGCTTAGGAATAAGGTAATACATTGATCCAAATGTAATCATACCAACCCAACCAAGCGCACCAGAGTGAACGTGTCCGATGGTCCAATCTGTATAGTGACTAAGCGAGTTCACCGCTTTAATCGCCATCATTGGGCCTTCAAAAGTTGACATGCCATAAAAAGCAACCGCGATAACCATCATCCGAATAATTGGATCGGTCCGCAATTTATCCCAAGCGCCTGACAAGGTCATCAGACCATTAATCATGCCGCCCCACGAAGGCATCCACAACATAATCGAGAATGCGGCACCAAGTGTTTGGGCCCAATCAGGAAGCGCTGTGTAATGAAGGTGGTGAGGACCAGCCCAGATATACATAAAGATAAGTGACCAAAAGTGAATGATCGACAAGCGATATGAGTACACAGGACGGTTAGCTTGTTTAGGTACGAAATAATACATCATACCCAAGAAGCCAGCTGTTAAGAAGAAACCAACTGCATTATGGCCGTACCACCACTGCGTCAAGGCATCTTGTACACCAGAGAATAGTGAATAGCTTTTTGAACCAAGGAAAGAGACAGGCACTGCCATGTTGTTTACAATGTGCAACATCGCAATCGTAACAATAAATGAAAGGTAGAACCAGTTCGCTACATAAATGTGAGGTTCTTTTCTCTTATAAAGAGTGCCTAGGAAAACAAGGAGGTATGCTACCCAAACAATGGTTAGCCAAATATCAACAAACCATTCTGGTTCTGCATATTCACGCGACTGGGTAACACCCATTAAATAGCCCGTTGCAGCCAGCACGATGAAGAGCTGATAACCCCAAAATACAAACCAAGCCAAATTACCAAATGCTAAACGTACACCATTGGTTCGCTGAACAACGTAAAAGCTTGTTGCAATCAACGCATTACCACCAAAAGCAAAAACAACCGCTGATGTATGTAATGGACGTAAACGACCAAAATTTGTAAAGGCCCACTCAAGGTTTAACGCTGGAAATGCCAATTGCGATGCAATCGTTACGCCAACCAAAAAACCTGTGATCCCCCAAAACATTGTTGCAATCATACCAGCACGGACAACGCCGTCTAAATACTCATCGCCTGACACTGCTTGGGCAACATTGGTGCTAAAACTTGTTCGTCTTGCCGTTACAATAATTGCAATGGCGCTAGCCAACGCAAAAATAATTGCTGACACAGCAAAGAGACTATCGTGAGCTTTTGCAGCTGCAAGTAATGCAAGCACAAACACGACGCCATATATGGCCATCTTCCCTAATGAAATCATATCTTCCCTCTAACATTTGCTAACTGCTATGCAGTCAGCCCTCAAATATTGTAAAAATACTACTTTTCGATACATGGTCACTATAGTACGAGACTTTGACATAGATCAATTTGATCCAAATCAGCATCAACACGTTGACGCACCAGCACAGTGACTAGAGTCGGTCTGGTTTAAATTAAACCAGACCGACCAGCTTAAGGTATTGATAATCTTGCGTTTCATGCAGTGTTTGTGATTCAAACAAAACATGAAACGCTCTAAACGTAAAAATTGGCTTTAATCGCCACCAGCTAACTTCAATTCTTCGATATCCAAAACGTCGATATGACGGTTATGAGAAATCTCAATTGTGCCTGATTTTTTAAGCTTACTTAATTGACGAGAAACCGTTTCAATCGTTAGCCCAAGAAAATCTGCGGTATCTGCACGCGTTAATGGCAGATCGAAAGAAACAACACCTTCGGTTTCTTGAGTATGAACGCAATTCTGACTAATCATAAACAAATAGCTTGAGACTTTTTCACCAGCGTTTTTGCGGCCTAACGTCACCAACCAATCGCGTGATGCATCAAGCTCAATCAGCGTTTGTTTTAACAGTCTGTTTTGCAATTCAGGAGACTTAGACAGCATTTCTTCAAACTGCCTGCGCGGAATTGTGCACAATAATGTATCTGTCGCACTTTCAACGCTCAAGCTGCTTTCACTATGAAACGGTCTGCCCATGAAATCTGGTGCAAATTGCAACCCAACAATTTGCTGGCGACCATCGGGTAAAATTTTCGATAACTTTACGACACCCTCAAGAACATTGGCAAAAAATGGAAATTCTTCTTCATCAGCAACCAGTGTGTGCCCTGATGAATATGCTTTTTGCGTCGACATTTTACTCATTGCCAAAAGCTCTGTTGGAGAAAGCGCTCCGCAAATACCTTTGTGCCGTGCCGTGCATTGCTTGCACAGCTCGGGTACCTCATGGTTTTCATCAACACAATGGCTTGAATTTTCGGTCATAGGATACATTCTATTTTTTATTTTGGGCGACTCTATCAGGATAAATCAAATTCGTCAGCCAGTAAGTTTGTCTTGCTCCCATTTCAAACATGCGACATGATCGCCTAAAACAAAACGACACGCACGACCTGTAAGGAACCCCTCATGGCATACAAAGCCCTTTTTATTGATTCAGAAAAATGCACAAGTTGCTTGCAATGCGAGATGGCGTGCTCATTCGAGAATGAAGGTAACTTCAATCCAGCCCGTTCACGGATTAAAATTTTTGAATTTGAGCATGGGCGTTATGCCATTCCTTACACCTGCACCCAATGTGAAGAAGCATGGTGCATGAAAGCTTGTCCTGTCACTGCACTGACCCGAAACCCTATAACCAATGCGGTTGAAGTCAATGAGAGCACCTGCGTTGGCTGTAAAGTGTGCACCATTGCTTGTCCCTATGGCACGATCAATTATCAACCGGCATCTGGCAAAGTTATAAAATGTGACTTGTGTGGCGGCGATCCAGCTTGTGCAAAGGTTTGTCCAACCGATGCAATTACTTTTATAGAAATCAACGACAGTGAACAAAT
>JAMOMM010000321.1 GCA_027067085.1 Hyphomicrobiales bacterium | reverse complement strand
AACTTGAATAAAATCGACATTCATTTCGTGGCTGGCCATCCAGCAACTGGCCAAATTGTCAGCCACAGCATAAAATGGATTGAATACGGTGCGAATCTCGATGTTCATTTCTTTGGCAATGGTTTCAAGTTCAGCTTCCATCAGGTGGGCGTTATAGCCTGTGATGACAACAAATTCTTTTAAACCACATTCGGCAAAGGCGCTGATTTGACGGTGAACTAAGGTTTGGCCACCAATATCAAGCAAGGCTTTTGGGGCATCGGCGGTGAGGGGAAGGAGGCGTTTGCCTTGGCCAGCGCCTAAAATAATAACTTTTAATGGGTTTTGCATATGATGCTTGAACCTTTTATGCGAACGAGGGTAGAAGTATTGCAATTTTCAAATTCTCTCGCACCTAACCTCGGCAAAGTCAACCTATGTTCAATCTTGCACACCTATCAGATGTCCATCTTGGGCCAATGCCTGATGCCCCGATGTCGGCATATTTTTCCAAGCGGATCATTGGGGCGTTATCATGGCGGTTTCGGCGGCGCGATATTCATAGCCTTGATGTGCTTAACCGTTTGGTGACCGATATTAAACAGCATAATGTCGATCATATCGCGTTTACGGGGGATTTGGTCAATATTGCACTGCCTAAAGAGTTTACCCGCGGGGCGCGATGGTTGTCTGAACTTGGTGGGCCTGAGCATGTTTCGTTTGTGCCAGGTAATCACGATGCCTATGTGCCCGTTGATTGGGCCGATGGTTTGGCGCTGTGGGGCGATTATATGATTGGTGATTTGCGAACGCCTGGTGTTCGTGCTGATGAGAAAAACGCTGGCTTGTTTCCGTATGTGCGCCAGCGCCGCAATATTGCAATGATTGGGGTGTCGAGCGGGGTGCCTGCGCCATGGAATAAGGCGTGGGGTGAGTTGGGCCAGCGTCAGCTTGAGGCTTTAGATGCGACTTTGGAAAGCCTCCACGAGCGTGGATTTAGATGAAACACTAGCGTCTTTGCACGAACGTGGATTTTATCGGATTTTGATGATCCATCATCCGCCGTTGCGCGGCATGGCAAAGGATCGAAAAATGTTGCGTGATGGTGACGATTTAAAACTTGTGCTGAAAAAGCGCGGCGTTGAACTGGTTATTCATGGGCATAATCATATTCATATGCGCTCTGAATTGGAAACCAACACAGGGTTGGCACAAATTGTTGGCGTACCGTCTGCCTCTGCTTTGGCGCATAAGGAAAAGCCAGCGGCGGCGTGGTATAATTATGCGATTTCACGCAAAGGTGGTGCTTGGTCAACCGATGTAACCGTAAGGTCGTATGATGGTGAGCGCAAAGAGATGGTGACGAGTGCACAATTGGCACCTTTGGCAAGTTTGTGCCTTGATTGTGACACGTAAAGAGTTCAAAAGTTAAGTGATGGCACATAAGACTCTTAAAACATTTGGATACCCTGACACATTGGTGCGTGAATATGAGCACTGGTGCGTTTTGCTGCGTCCAGCGCAAGTGACGCTCGGTTCTTTGGTGATGATTTGCAAAGAGGATGTGACGCAATTTAGCGACATCTCTGTTGGTGCGTTTGCTGAGATGGCTCAAGTAACTAAAGACATTGAGGACGGCCTGAGAGACGTGAGCAGCTTTGAGAAAGTCAATTACTTGATGTTGATGATGGTTGACCCGCATGTGCATATGCATGTCATACCGCGCTATGGTGAGGCGCGTGTGTTTGAGGGCGTGAAATTTAACGATACGGGCTGGCCTGGCGTACCGCAATTGGGTGATGGGTTTAAACCTGAGCCTAAGGTTTTTGCCAAATTACTTGGTGCTGTCAAAAAGGCCTTTGATTGATGCTGCGTATTCCAATTATTGACCGTTATATAATCTCACAAGTCGTTAAACCTCTTGGTGCGGCAATGGGTATTGGTTTGTTGTTGTTGTTGGCGGAACGCATGGTGCGGTTGCTTGACATTACTATGGGCAAACAAAATTCATTTGGGTTTGTTTTTGAAGCCTTGGCTTATTTGATTCCGC
>JAMOMM010000320.1 GCA_027067085.1 Hyphomicrobiales bacterium | reverse complement strand
AAAACCTTCAAACCCTGTCGATGAAACATTTGATGCCAGTCAGCATGTTATTATTCCAGGCCTTATCAACACCCACCATCATTTTTATCAAACCCTAACCCGCGCCCATCCAGACGCGATCAACAAAGAGTTGTTCCCGTGGTTACAAGCGCTTTATCCTGTTTGGGCAAAACTAACACCTGATGCGCACAGGTTGGCTACGCGCTTGGCCCTAACTGAATTACTTATGTCAGGCGGCACATGCGCCTCAGACCATCATTATTTGTTCCCTGATGGTTTAGAAGATGCCATGGATATTCAAGTCGAAGAGGCGCTCAATCTAGGTGTTCGCATGACGGTAACGCGCGGCTCGATGAATTTATCACAAAAAGATGGCGGCTTACCACCTGACAGCGTCGTACAAGATGCTGATGAAATTTTGGCCGATTGTGAACGGGTCATCAATAAATATCACGACAACAGCCACGGCGCAAAAATCCAAATTGCACTCGCTCCATGTTCACCGTTTTCAGTCACACGCGAATTGATGGCTGGTTGCGCAGATTTAGCCCATTCTTGCGGTTGCCGCCTGCATACTCATTTAGCTGAAACCCACGACGAAGATGCCTTTTGTTTAGAAACGTTCGGTGAACGGCCGTTGGATTACCTTGAAAGTGTCGGTTGGCTTAACGATAAAACGTGGTTGGCTCATGGTATCCATTTTCAATCAGATGAAATTGAACGATTAGGAAAAGCTGGTGTCGGCATTTGCCATTGCCCAACTTCAAACATGGTTTTAAGTTCTGGCAATTGCCGCACCCACGAACTTGAAGAGGCGGGCAGTCCTGTTGGTTTAGGCGTTGATGGCTCGGCATCAAACGACTCATCGAACATGATGGAGGCAGTTCGCCATGCCTTGATGATAAACCGTTTGACTTACCCTGGTGCAAAAACCACTCATTTAGATGCCCTTCGCTGGGCCACAGAAGGTTCGGCAAGGTGCTTGGGCCGCCAAGATGTAGGCAAAATAGCCATTGGTATGCAAGCTGATCTTGCCATGTACAAACTGGACGAGCTTCGTTTTTCAGGTGCTGGAGACCCATTAGCAGCGCTTGTATTGTGTGGTGCGCATACAGCAGACCGCGTAATGATAGGCGGGGCGTGGAAAGTGATAGATTCCAACCCAATAGGTATGGACGTTGCGCGCCTTCGCTGGCAACATGGCCAAGCAGCGAAAGTATTTCTAGAATCAATTTAAAGGTGAACGATCATGGCAAAGTATAAAGTTTTTGATGGCCATAACGACACCTTACTAAAACTAGAGCTGAATGGTTGCTCTCAAAATTCTCAAGAATTTTTCGATGGCAATGATGCTTGCCATATCGACTATCCCAAATCTCAAACAGGCGGCCTCGTTGGTGGTTTCTTTGCTATGTGGATTCCAACGGTCCCAAAGGGAGTGGCACTAACGGACTATGTCTTCACCTACGATTCAGCAGGTGACGAATTAGTTCAACCCGCCGCGATCGACATCACCAACAAAATGCTTTCTCGCGCTTTACGAATGGAAAAGAACCCGAACCAACGGGTGAAAATTGTTCGTCAAGCCAGCGATATTCAAACCGCGTCTGATAACAATCAAACCGCGATTTTATTGCATATCGAAGGAGCTGAGGCCATCGGGCCAGAACTCAACGAGCTTGAAGTTCTGTATGCGGCTGGTTTGCGCTCTATTGGCCCTGTGTGGAGCCGTAAAAACATTTTTGCTGATGGAGTTCCCCTTGGTGCAAGCGGCAGCCCAGATACGGGCGAGGGGTTAACTGACATTGGCAAAGCATTGGTTCGCTCATGTAATGACATGGGGGTCATGCTCGATATGTCCCACATAAACGAAAAAGGATTTTGGGATGTTGTTCGCTTATCAGATGCCCCGATTGTCGCCACCCATTCAAACGTTCACGCTATTTGCCCTTCAGCTCGTAATCTAACAGATAAACAGCTTGCAGCTATTGCAGAATCAAAGGGTCTGGTCGGTTTAAATTATCACTGTGCCTTTT
>JAMOMM010000319.1 GCA_027067085.1 Hyphomicrobiales bacterium | reverse complement strand
GTATTGAATTATATTCAAATCAGCTTACATATTAAGTTCTTATTTTTTCTGGGTGCCTTGTTCTTTCAAACCGCCCTGCCCTTTTCCTAGATTGTATATCCCCATGGCCCGACATCGCGTTACCACCAGTTCTGAACAAGAGTATAGCGAGACGGGGCAGATAAAGACTTTGCTGGCGATTGCGCCATACTTGTGGCCTCAGGGGCGGGCTGATTTGCGTACGCGCGTTGTGTTTGCGATGGTGGCAATGGTTTTGGCTAAGGTCATCACAATCGCCACGCCGTTTAGCTTTAAATATGCGGTTGATGCCCTTACCGCCAACCCCGCGCAAGTGACCATTATGGCGCTGGTTGCCACGCCAACCTTCCTCATCATTGCCTATGGCCTTGGCCGCGTGATGATGATTATTATGAACCAAGTGCGCGATGGTATTTTTGCCAAGGTGGGGCAAGCAGCGGTGCGCGATTTGGCTATTCGTACATTTAAGCATTTGCATCAACTGTCATTGCAGTTTCATTTGGAGCGGCGCACGGGTGGCATTACGCGTGTCATTGAACGCGGCACCAAGGGCATTGATATTATTTTGCGGTTCTTGCTGTTTAATACCGTGCCAACCATTGTTGAGCTCTTTTTGGTATGCGGTATTCTCGCGTGGAACTTTGGTGCCATTTACGGCCTGATTATCATTGTCACGGTGGTCGTTTACATCACCTTCACCTTTAAACTAACCGAATGGCGCATTTCCATTCGCCGCGACATGAACAATGCCGACACCGATGCCAACACCAAGGCGGTTGATAGTTTGCTCAACTTTGAAACGGTAAAATATTTTGGCAACGAAGACCACGAAAGCAATCGCTTTGAAAGTTCGATGATTAAATATGAAGCCGCCGCCGTGAAGACGTGGACATCATTGACGCTGTTAAACTCTGGCCAAACCATCATCTTTACAACGGGCATGATGGCCAGCCTGATTATGTCTGCGAACGCGGTGCAAGCAGGCACCATTACGCTTGGCGATTTTGTTTTAATCAACTCGCTTTTAATTCAACTTTATATTCCGCTCAACTTTTTGGGTTCAGTGTATCGCGATATTAAACAAGGCTTGGTTGATGTGAACACCATGTTCTCGTTGATGGATGTAAAGCCTGATGTGCAAGACGCGCCCGACGCGGTCGCACTCAAAGTCTCCAAAGGTGACGTTGAGTTTGAAAATGTGTGCTTTTCTTATGATGATGAACGACAAATTTTAAAAGATGTTTCCTTTACCGTCCCAGCAGGTAGTACGACGGCAATTGTTGGGCCATCAGGTGCGGGCAAGTCAACTATCTCGCGCATTTTGTATCGGTTCTATGACTTGCAATCTGGCAGCATTAAAATTGATGGCCAAGACATTGCCAAAACCACGCAGAAAAGTTTACGCGCTGCCGTTGGTATGGTGCCACAAGACACTGTGCTGTTTAATGATACGGTTAAATACAATATCGGTTATGGTCGCCCAACCGCAAGTTTTGATGAAATCGTTGATGCAGCCAAAATGGCGCAGGTGCATGACTTTGTTCAAAAGCTGACGGGGGGCTATGATGCAATTGTCGGCGAACGCGGCTTGAAACTATCGGGCGGTGAAAAACAACGCGTTGCTATTGCCCGTACGATCCTTAAAGCTCCGCCTATTCTTATCTTAGATGAAGCCACATCGGCGCTTGATACGTTGACCGAACAAGAAATCCAATCGGCTATTGCCGATGTTTCCAAAGGACGCACGACATTGGTAATCGCCCACCGCCTTTCAACCGTGGTGGACGCAGATGAGATTTTGGTTTTGGCTGCTGGTGAGGTTGTTGAACGTGGTAATCATAGCGAACTTTTATCGCAAAACGGGATTTATGCAGATATGTGGAATCGCCAGCGCGAAGTAGACGAAGCGCGTGAAGTATTGGCAAAAAATGTTGAAGATGGTCTTATTCGTCAGTAAAGCCACCATGATTAACAACTTCCTAAATCAACTCGCTAAAATCTTATCAATCAAATGAATTTCCC
>JAMOMM010000318.1 GCA_027067085.1 Hyphomicrobiales bacterium | reverse complement strand
CAACGGGTGATGCAAATTTCGCCCGCGCTGAACAATTGGTTGATGCTGGTGTAGATGTGATGGTGGTGGATACTGCTCATGGCCACTCAATTCATGTGATTGAACAGGTTAAACGCATCAAACGCTTATCAAACAAACTGCAAGTTATTGCGGGCAATGTTGCCACCGTTAGCGCCACCAAGGCGTTGATTGAAGCTGGCGCTGATGCGGTCAAAGTAGGCATTGGCCCCGGTTCAATTTGTACAACCCGCATTGTTGCAGGTGTTGGCATGCCGCAACTTACATCGATTTTGACCTGCGCGCAGGCTGCGATGGAAGAGGGCGTGCCGATCATTGCCGATGGCGGCATAAAGTTTTCAGGTGATTTGGCCAAAGCCATGGCCGCTGGTGCTGGCACCGTGATGATTGGCTCATTGTTGGGTGGTACAGATGAAAGCCCGGGCGAAGTTTATCTTTACCAAGGCCGCTCATATAAAGCATATCGTGGTATGGGCTCGGTTGGTGCCATGGCGCGCGGGTCTGCTGATCGATATTTTCAGGCAGATGTGAAAGACACACTAAAACTCGTACCCGAAGGCATCGAAGGCCAAGTCGCCTATAAAGGCGCTGCTGGAACCGTGCTTCACCAACTCGCAGGTGGCTTAAAAGCTGCCATGGGTTATACGGGCAACGCAACGATTGAAGAATATCAAAAGAACGCCGAGTTTGTAAAAATTTCCAGTGCAGGCCTCAGCGAAAGCCACGTCCACGATGTGCAAATCACCCGTGAGTCTCCAAATTATATCAGGCAGAGTTAAATGCTGATACCTCACACACTGTTCATGGCACCTGTTTTTGCAATGATAGCGCTGACTTTCTTTGCAGTTCTAAAAATGGGGAATAAAAGAACGTCATCAATAACGGCGCGAGAAGTTAAAATTAAGGACATCGCGTTAAGCGAACAAGCTTGGAGTGATGAGGTCAAAAAAATCTCGAACGCCTATGCCAGCCAAATGCAATTGCCTTTGGTTTTTTATACGGTCGCTGGTTTTTATCTGATTCTCGATAAGGCCGATTTACCCGCGCTGATTTTGTCGTGGGCTTTTGTCGCTACTCGGTATATACACTTTTACATTCACACAACGTCTAACCACGTGCCGAAACGATTTATGGCTTTTGTTGCCGGGATCGTCGTGTTGATTTGCCTTTGGCTGTGGCTCGCTTTTCGACTTTATGCGCTTGGACAATAGACGCAAACTACGGGCAGATTGCCCTTTTAAGGATTTAAGACAATGAAATTAGGTGGCCGTTTTTCAGCTGCAATCGAAGTGCTGGACGCAATTTTTTCTAACCATAATTCGGCAGCTGCCGCCTTGCACGATTGGGGCCGCTCGCACCGTTTTGCTGGTTCTGGTGATCGCTCTGCCATTGGCAATTTGGTTTATGATGCGCTGCGCCAAAAAAACTCTATTGCTTTTAAAATGGGCGATGATACCCCGCGCGCTTTGGTGCTCGGTGTCGCTCGCTTTGTTTGGAAGTTAGAAATTGCTGAAATTCAAGAAGCAACCGATGATAAGTTTGGTCCAGATGCCTTAACTGATGCGGAAAAAGAAATTTTTGCCGCCGCTCACGATGGTAAACAACCACGCTGGGTTGCTGGTGATTATCCCCAGTGGCTTGATGCTTCGTTTCAATGGGCATTTCCTGACGATGCCGTAGAGCAGGGCGCTGCCTTGTCTCGCCGCGCCCCTGTTGATTTGCGCGTCAACACTCTTAAAGCCACGCGCGAGCAAGTGCTTGAAGCTTTGGAAAAGCACGGCGCTCAAGAAGGCCCTTACATTCCAAACTCTGTTCGCATTAACGCCCCTGAAAATGCAGGTCGCACGCCCAATGTCGAAGTTGAAACCGCCCACGGTAAGGGCTGGTATGAAGTTCAAGACACCGCCTCTCAAATTGCCGCTGGTCTTGCTGCACCCACACCAAAAGATATGGTGATGGATCTATGTGCAGGTGCTGGTGGCAAAACCTTGGCGTTGGCTGCTGCGATGAACAACGAGGGTAAGATTTAC
>JAMOMM010000317.1 GCA_027067085.1 Hyphomicrobiales bacterium | reverse complement strand
CACGTATCAACACCCTACCATTGGTTGGGGCGATTTTTTCAATGCTTTGTTTTAGCTGGCGAACAGGCGCAGATGAGCCGATCAATTCATAGTCGCCACCAACGCGGCCTTTCAAAGCATCATTTTCGCGCCTTAAACGGGCGTTTTCTAGGGCGCGTTCAACGACAAGAACGAGCCGATCCACTTTAAATGGTTTTTCCATATAATCGTATGCGCCGCGCTTTATTGCGGAAACGGCGGTTTCGATATTGCCATGGCCTGAAATAATAACCACAGGCAAATCAGGATGACGCTCTTTAATAACATTGAGCAAATCAAGGCCGTCTAAACGTGAGCCTTGCAGCCAGATGTCTAAAATAATAAGCGAAGGGCGGCGTTCTTTGATGGTTTCAAGTGCTGAATCACTATCGTGCGCCATGCGGGCTTCATAGCCCTCATCTTCCAGTATGCCAGCGATTAGTTCGCGAATATCGGCTTCATCATCTACAATTAAAATATCTGCGGACACGACTTACTCCAAGGTTTCTTTATTGTTCTTATGGGGGGCTGCTTTTGTGTTTAATGGTAATGATAACAACGGAAATGATAGGGAGATCATGGCACCAATGCCGCTGTCAAAATCTTGCGGGGCATCAGAAAGGCTGATTGAACCTTCATGGTCTTGCATGATGCGTTTTACGATTGCTAGGCCAAGTCCTGTGCCTTTTACTCGCGTGGTCATATATGGTTCTGTCAATCGACCACGGTTCTCTTTGGGCAGGCCTTTGCCATTATCTGAAACACTTAATACAATATCGGTATCTTGTTTGCGTAAACTGACCACAATTCGCGGTGCTGGTTCTGGTGATGTTTCTAGGCGGGTATCAATGGCTTCCTTGGCATTTTTAACGAGGTTTGTAATTGCTTGTGTTATCAATCGACGGTCTGCTTCAACTTCAAGCTTTTCGTCGATAAAGTCAGTTTCAAATTTCACATCCTCAAAGCTTGCTTTTTGTAAAACCAGTGCGTCTTTTGTGACTTCAATAAGATCAGTTGTTTCTAAGACAGCACTTGGCATTCGAGCAAACGAGGCAAATTCATCAACCATTGCCCGGATGTCTCCGACCTGACGGACAATGGTTTCGGTGCACTTTTCAAAGACTTCTGGATTTGAGACGATTTCGTTTTGATATTTTCGCTTTAGCCTTTCAGCAGCCAGCTGAATGGGTGTTAATGGGTTTTTGATTTCATGGGCAATCCGTCGAGCAATGTCGGCCCAAGCAGAATTGCGCTGTGCGGCGACAAGTTCTGAAATATCATCAAATGTGACCACCACACCGTGCTCATTTTCGCTGGTGCGTTCTGTTGTGACTTGTACAACGAAGTTTTTGTCCTCATTGTCGACTTTGATTGAAATATTGTCTTCAGAACGGCCTGATAATTTGTTTTCGGCTTGTTCAATAGCAGGCAACATTTCTGGCAAAACCTCAGCAAATTTTTTGCCATGAATATCTCGTAAATTGCGTTTTAACAACACAAGGCCAGCACGGTTAGCCAGTGTCACAACGCCATCAGGGTCCACGCCAATAACACCAGAACTTACACCAGACATCACAGCTTCGATAAAACGGCGGCGCTCATCTAGTTGGTGGTTGGTGGTGACCAGTTCACCGCGTTGCTCATCGAGTTGATGGGTCATTTTATTGAAGGTATGACCAAGGGTGGCTAAGTCGCCTGTTCCCTCGCTAACGATAACTTTAGTATCTAACTTTCCAAGAGAAACCTTTTGGGCCCCCTTCACCAGTCCGACAATGGGTTCAACTAAGCGGTCAGCAAACCACATACCGAACCACACTGCCGCAAGAAGGAATATGAGTGCAATACCAATGTACATGACAGCAAAGGTAATTTCTAACCCAGTTCGCTGGGTGAGCATTTCCTTATACAGTCCTTGCTCTGATTTTGCTTTGAGGATTTGCGATGTCACCGTCGGGTTTACGAGACGGTACAAATATAAATAGTGCTCATCAAGCAGTTTGAGTTTAACCAATCCGCGAATTACATTGCCATCTCC
>JAMOMM010000316.1 GCA_027067085.1 Hyphomicrobiales bacterium | reverse complement strand
CCAAAGCAGCGTTTCTGCGCCAATTGTCACCAATGCTTTGCCCGCAAATCGTGGTGAAATGTTGAGCTTAGCAACATCTCCAGCCTTATAAACCTCTTTATCAAGAGCAATTTCCAGCCCGTCTGGCGTTTCTGTTGAGGTTGCTTCAACATACCAGCCAGCACTAAAGCTAACACTTGATGTCGGGCCGTCTTCACCTGCGGTTACTTCAAGGCGGTAACGTCCCCACTTTACGGGAGACGAAATTTTGGCCACGCCGTCACTTGCAACATCAATCTCACCAGCAGCAATTTTTTTGGTCGACATCACAGGTTGATAGCGCCAGCCATAATCAGAATTATACCATTGGTAACGCCGATTTAGCTTGACCAGTTTCCACTTTAATCCACTCAGCGAAATTTGGGCCCCGTCTTTACCCACAGCAATAACTTCAAAGCCAGCACTACCGCCTTCTTCAACGGCACCATCTTCAAACAACGCCTTAATGCCAATGACATCATCCTTTGCCCCAACAGGCAATGAGATAGACCGCTCGACCGCGCGGCCACCGCTTTCACTCATTGAAACCGTAATGCGGGCATTAAATAACCCAGGTTTTTCAGGCAACAATTCAGGGTCCAGTTTAATCGTTACCTTGCCTTTATCATCAGTAACATCAACATTTCCCAAACTTTCTTTTTGTGGTGAAGGGCGTTGATCGTCTAAGCCAAACACAAAGCCTTTATAACCATCAAGCGATGTTGCACCCGTAAAGCGCACACTTGCATCAAGGTTCATGCCCGCTGCAGGAGCACCATAAAGATATCGACCTTCAACACTAAGGCTTGCCCCAGTTTTGCGACTATAAATTTTATCTTTGGTGGTTAAATCAAACTCGATACGATCTGGCACAAAGTCTTCAACCAAAATGCGTTTAGAGCTTAATGCATCACCTTTTGGGTCCGCAAAAACCTTAATATACCACGTGCCAAGCATGGCGTTGGTTTGCAATTGATACGACAGTGAATGCCCGCCAGCCCCTGTCCCTTTAACAACTTCACTCGCCTCGGTTTTTCCATCGGGACGCTCTAGCTTAATCGTCAACGGAACACCTGAAACGCCCATGGCTTTATCATCACGCAGCAAGGCCGTTATGTGCATCTTATCACCGGGGCGATAAATCCCGCGCTCGGTATATACAAATACATCTAAAGGACCAGGAGACGAGCGCCCTGTAACACCGCGATCAGAAAGATCAATTGCCGATTTGCGTAAATCAACGAGGACAAAATCTTCATCGCCCCGTTTTGCCAGCACCAAACCAGGAGCCATTGAAGCTGTGCCACGCACAAGACCAGCAGCTATTTTCAAATACCCTTTAGCATCTGTTTTGCCCGTACCAAGGACCGCGTTTGAATGCGACAACAATTGAATATCAACGCCAGCCATTGGTTCAGCAGTTGAAAGACTTCGCGCAAAAATATGCAATCCGTCATTACCCTTTTGGGTCGAAAGCCCAATGTCAGAAATCACAAACCACTGGGTGGCCTTATTTTCCCATTCATTTTTATTATCATCAACAAAAGACGCTACCACCACATAAGCGCCAGGCTTGCGATTAGGTAATATTTTGGCCACAGGAATGCTAGTCACAACTTCTTTGTTGAGTTGTGGTGAAATATCGATCGTCCCAGTCCAAACCTTTTGCCCCAAATAGCTCTCAAGCTGCTCAAGTGAATATTTGTCTTGCGTAAAACCAAATTTGCGTTTTGCGATAGAGCGATTCAAAGCCCGCTCGCCAATACGATAAACTTCAAGTTTGGCTTGAGAACTATTGACCGAATAGATGGGAATTCCGTTGGTCCCTATCCGTGGTAAAACATAATTACCGCCAGTAAAGCGCAACAATGGTTTTCGGTCACGAATAAAAACATTCAGTGTCGAAGACTTCTCTAAAACCTCATCTGCATAAACAGACGGCAAACCAGACCGCAACGTAATGCGATAACGCCCGCCATGTGTTACGCCATTAACGCACAATTGGCGTTGCTCAACATCAAGACCATTAGGCGCT
>JAMOMM010000315.1 GCA_027067085.1 Hyphomicrobiales bacterium | reverse complement strand
GCTTGGAAAAAATAGGGTTTGTAACATTTAAGGCCAACCCAGATCACAAAACAGCAAAACATATAAAGCTGACATCGAAAGGTCAGCAATCATTAAACCAAATCGATGCAGCGCAAATAGAGTGGGTCAATCAACTGGCAAAAAATATAGACAGCAATGAATTAAGAGCAGCACTTAATCTTCTGCAAAAAATAAAATAACGCCACATAAATGTTTAAGGAAGTTAAGTGGCGCAGATTAAGGCTGTGAATGAGACGGTGTGCTTGGGCCAAAGAATGGCCAGCAAATGACCAGTAATGAAAGTCTGTTTCCTCATTTATTTAGAAAAATTGCCGTGAAAAGTCGTTGCGCTAACTAAAGTTTCTTGAAGTAAAACGAATGGGAATAAACTCGTGAAAACTAAAATACATGCATTTGCAGGTGTCGTTGCGTTGCTGATGATCGCAACATTTTGGACATCAACCCTCATCAGCGAGCTTTTTGCCGATCACGCGACTATCGCATATGTTAAGCAATTAATTTTAAAGGGTATGTTTATACTCATACCATCTATGATGATGGTTGGAGCATCTGGTTTTTCTTTATCCCAAAAAATGCGCGGCCCTGTGGTCGAAGCAAAAAAGAAACGTATGAGAATAATAGCGGTAAACGGTATTGTTGTGTTGCTTCCATCGGCATTCTTTTTAGCGGCAAAAGCCTCGGCAGGGGTGTTTGATACGGTTTTTTATTCTGTTCAAGCGTTAGAATTAATTGCTGGTTTAACGAATATGATATTGATTATCCTAAACATCCGTTTGGGCCGTAAGCTGTCTGGTAGATGAACTAGAAAGGTCGCCCATTATGTCTGCCTTTAAAAGCGGGTCTATTTTTAAGCGCTATACTGCCATGATTTGCTTAGCTGCTCTAGGGTTGTTTGAAAAGTGGTGCCTAAGGCAATATTTGCTTGCACCCTGCTGTTTTGTGTTTCTAAATATGGACAATAAGAACACCAGCTAAAAGGTCTAGGGTGTGGAAACGGTTGTAAGGCTGGCAACAAGTGGGCCAGTTAAATGGGTGATATTTTTTATTGGCGTTTGCGCGGCTTGGGCTTTGTTATACCTTATGCACCTCCCTAAAGCCCAGTTGATTGAAGGGTTTGGGGCTGGCGTTTTATCGTCTCTTTGCATCACTAACATCACCTTTGTTTCCCTTTTTGGTATGTGGGCGTTGATGGCTGGTGCCATGATGGCCCCAACCGCCATTCCAATGCTGACAGCTTATGAAGATATTCGCCATACGGGCGCTGGATCAAATGCAGGCTATTGGGCTTTGCTCAGTGGATATTTGGTTGTGTGGATTGGGTTTGCTATCATTGCCGCTGCGGCTCAAAAAATATTATTTGATGCACGGCTTTTAAATTTTGAAGGTCAAAGCATATCACCAGTTTTAACCGCAAGCCTATTGGCGCTTGCTGGTATTTATCAATTCACCCCCATGAAACAATCGTGCTTGCGTGCTTGCCAATCGCCACTCATGGCCTTTTTGGGAACATGGAAGCCGGGCACTTTTGCGGCATTTAAAATGGGCTTGCGCGAAGGTGGATTTTGTTTGGGTTGTTGTTGGGCGCTAATGTTGTTGGCCTTTGTTGGCGGCACCATGAATTTGGCTTTTATGGGCTTGGGCATGGCGTTGATGACATTGGAAAAGCTGCCAGACATTGGCCGCTACATCTCAAAACCCCTTGGCATCCTCTTACTCCTAACCGCAAGTGGAGTGACATATGGCGTACTATGAAACTAGACGCAACGCGTCTCGGCGCTTATGCGCCGCATCTCGTAGCGTTGGCGCAGCCATGAGCGTGAGAGAAACAAACGTAACTAGACGCAACGCGTCTCGGCGCTTATGCGCCGCATGTCTTGCCAAAGCCAAGCAGATAGAAAGCTGCGTTGGCTTAGCCATGAGCGTGAGAGAAACAAACCAAACAACTAAAAACAAATACATAGGAGAGTGAAATGGCCGACTGGAAAATCAAGGGTGAGTTAATTTTAAATTGTAATTGTACGGTGTTTTGCCCGTG
>JAMOMM010000314.1 GCA_027067085.1 Hyphomicrobiales bacterium | reverse complement strand
CCTTACAAATACTCAAGTCACCGATTGGTCAGCGGTTGCCCACGTCGAAATAGTTCATGGCCGCCCTGACAATTGGGACTCAAATGACTAACCCCATCATAGACTTCACCTCTGGCTCGGTTGACCATCGTCGCAAGTTTGGCGGGGGGCGGGGGCAGGGGTTGCCTAAGGCTTGTGGGTTTAAAAATGGTGTAACGCCGTTTGTGGTGGATGCAACGGCGGGGCTGGGGCGTGATGGTTTTTTGTTGGCTAGTCTTGGGGCGCAAGTGGTGATGATTGAGCGCTCGGGCCAGATGTTTGAATTGTTGAGCGAGGCCATGGCGCGGGCGCGCGACATTGAACAATCATCGCCCGAAGTGGTTGAGATTATGGCGCGGATGAGTTTGGTACAGGGCGATGCAAAAGATGTGTTGCCGCAAATTTCACGTGATCGCGCGCCCGATGTGGTGGTGGTGGACCCGATGCACCCGCCGCGCAAAACTAAAGCTTTAGTTAAAAAAGAAATGCGCTTAATCCGCGAGATTGTCGGGCCAGATGAAGACTCGTTTGAGTTGATGCAAGTGGCGCTAAAATGCGCGCGCAATCGTGTGGTGCTCAAATGGCCGCAAAAAGCTGACCCAATGGCAAACCTACGCCCAGCATCCCACCAAATTTTAGGTAAATCCACGCGCTATGATGTGTTTATGATTTAGGTTCGCTAATCGATTTCACAATCGCCACAACGCCAAAAATTATAAGAGCGACAACGGCGATCATTATAAGCGGGCCGAAAATCATGCCGCCCCAGCCCATAAAGCCATCACCCATCATACCGTTGCCCGTCATCGCACCATCTCGCATACCACCATTCATCATCATCCGTACTCCTAAGTTCAATCTGAACTTAATATGAGCTATCCACTCACTGGAAGGTCAAGCGGTTCTGTTATTTCTTTGGTGAATGTTGTTCCATGAAACTGTCGAAGGCGGCGAAGAATTGTTCGCGCATGTCGTCTCGTTCTAGCAAGATTTCGTGAAAGGCATTTTCAACTGTTACAACAGGGGTGCCTGCGACGTTGCGAGAAAATTGGTGAATTTTTTCGTTTGAAACAACTCTTTCATCACCTGCCGCGACAAACAAAACGGGTACACGCAGAGCGTTGCTTCCCTTTAGGCTGGCCAGTTGTTTGTGTGAGTCAATTGCAGCGGCAAGCCAACTGACCGTCGGGCCGCCGACATTTAAATCTGGATAGGCGCGGATGAGTTCAACTTGCTGCTCGTAGCGTTGTCTGTCGTGGGTTAGGACGTTGTCCTCGAATTTTCGGCTTAAAAAATCACCCGGCATTGATAAACGACCAAGGCCGATGAATTTTAGAAATTTGATAATCGGATGGCTGATTGAGGTGGGTAATTTGGTTTCTGAAAAACCTAGGAAAGGGGTGGCCATAACAGCTGCTTCAAACCATGTGCTTTTTTGCAAAGAACGCAACAACACATTTGCACCCATTGAGTGGGCAAGGCCATAATATGGTGGCGGACAGTCAGGCAAAACCACTTGGCGCATAAAAGCTTCTAGGTCTAAGTCGTATTGTTTGAAGCTTTTGATGTGGCCTTTGAGGCGGTCTTTCAGTAAGCGATCTGATAGGCCTTGGCCACGCCAATCTAGTGTCGCGACGGAAAAGCCACGAGCGCGTAAATCCTCAATCACTTCATAATCGCGCTCGATATAGGCGCGTCGGCCTTGAAACAGGCAAACAGTGCCGCGCGTACCAGCGGTGTCACAACAAATGGCATAGCGCAGGTTTGCGCCATCTTTTGCTTTTATCATTCCTGTCCGCAAGCCTTTTTGCAAGCTTGGCGGCACTGGATGTTCTGTGCCCGTTGCCAGTGTCATAGGTGTCTCGATATTAGAGTCATTCATGTTTTCATTGGCCTAGAACGACCTATTTAAGTGATGGAAACTACGGTGTTTCATGTCCTGTTTGTGATTCAAACAAAACATGAAACGCTCTAGTGTACTGCGCTAAAAATAGCGCCCCTCGGCTGTGTTTATAACAGCTAAGGAGGCACGTTCAAGTAGG
>JAMOMM010000313.1 GCA_027067085.1 Hyphomicrobiales bacterium | reverse complement strand
CGTTCTTCTCAGGTATGGATTCCTGTGACGAGCACAGGAATGACGGTGGTGGAGCTGTCAAAGCCAACCCACTACTTCTTCACCCAAGCCTTTAAATGCTTCCTTAAAAACACTGCCATGCGTTGGTTCGAATCCTTAGTTGCCAAATCATCGGCGAAGGTGCGCACGGTTGGGGGGCGGAAATCGAAGCCGCGGCCAACGCCAGGGTAGATGATGAGTTTGACATCACGGCCAGCTTTTTTCATTGAACTAACGGCCGTTTCGATCGAGCGGCGGCGTTGATATTGTTCGTACTCGCCAATGAAAACCATGGTTGGAATAGTCAGCTTATCTAGGTCTGAATCATAGCGATAAACTTGCACAGGCTCAGGCTTGTTGGGGTTGACCCAATGCGGGTAAAACGACACATAACAGGCGATGTCTTTTTCTTGCCGCTTGAATTTCACCGCTGTTTTCAGCGTATAATACCCGCCGCGTGTGTGAGAATAAAGACAGGCCTTGCTGGTTGAAATATCAGGCTGCTTGAGCAACATGTCAACGCCAGCGTTCACATCAGTTTCGGTTTCTTCCATGTGTGCGAGCGGCAGTTTTTCAATAAACCGCGCCGTATAAACATCAGGTGCCAGAACCACAAAACCACGAGCCGCTAATCGTTTGGCCAGTTTAATGACAGGTACATCAAGCCCGCGTCGCCCGTGCTGAAACAAAACAGCGGGGTATTTCTTATCATCATCGGGGCGAAAAATAATGGCGGGCACTTCGGTATCATCGGTCGGGTTGGTGTAGGTCGCATCGCGTTGGCGAATTTTGTGGCTAATGACGGCGGGCAATTGCCCCGTTTCATACCAGCTTTCATCCCACCAAAACTTGTTGCGGGCAGGGCGTCTATTAACAGGTGCTTCGAGTGGTCGCCCAACGGCCGTATCAGATGG
The DNA here is from genome assembly GCA_027067085.1 of Hyphomicrobiales bacterium. Lineage (GTDB taxonomy): Bacteria > Pseudomonadota > Alphaproteobacteria > Rhizobiales > Aestuariivirgaceae > JALWJW01. The sequence continues at coordinate 8,997 of JAMOMM010000313.1, read as the reverse complement.
CCCGTTATAGATTTTTCCAATATTTTGGGCGTGCGCACTTATCGCAAAACCCAAAACACCGCCGCCCAGAATTAGGGCGACAGTAAGTTTTGTTGAGTTTTTACAAGCTTTAGCCATTGGAAAGACGAATATCTCCAGTTGGCTTTAGGTCGATAACTTTTTTCTCTTTAATATAGTCACGCACCACGTCCCAAACTGGCTGGCCGCCCGTGCCTGTTTCTTTGTTGACTGATGACCAGCCAGCAACAGAATAGGTTTTGCCCATATCAAGGTCTTTACCGTTACGGGTCAGGCGCATATTGGTAATGCGTTTGCCGATGGTTTTGCGCGCGTCCATATCAAACGACAGACCGCCAACGCGAACCATATCGCCGCCTTGCTGGAAGTAGGGGTCTGGATTGAAAAGGTTATCGCCAACGTCTTCAAGAATTTCTTTGATCTGTTTGCCAGTGAAATCAAGCTTGTAAACCGAGGCATAAGTCGTTGCGGTTTGGCTGTACAAATCATCATTGGTAATCTCTTGGCCAGGAATAAGTGATGGCCCCCAACGGAAACCAGGCGAAAGAGAAATCTCGGCATCTTTCTTTTCAATCAGCGCATTACAAATCAAATCATCAAATGTGCCACTCATATTACCACGGCGATAAAGTGAGTTTTTGGTGGTGCCAAGCACTTCATTAAGGTGGCTCTCATAAGGTGCGCGAGTTTCGGCAATTACTTTTGCAGTGTCGGCATCTTTTTCAATTACATCAGAGAAAACAGGCATGAGTTTATAGTTGAAACCAGCAATTTTTTTGCCTTTGATGTCGAGATCAAGACGCGACACAAATTTACCAGAACAGCCCGATGCAACAAGCAACGTACCGCCAACATTGATGGTAACAGGGATTGCGTCATGAGTATGGCCCGTCAAAATAACGTCGATACCCTTAACCTTAGTGGCAAGTTTACGATCAACATCAAAACCATTGTGACTCAAAAGAACGACCAAATCAGCGCCGTCTGCGCGGGCTTTATTGACGTGCTCTTGCACTAAAGAATCGCGAATACCAAAAGACCAATCTGGGAACATCCAGCGTGGATTTGCAACAGGTGTATAAGGGAAGGCTTGTCCGACAACAGCGATTTTCACACCATTGCGCTCATACATTTTTGTGGCTTCAAAAACAGGCTCTTCCCATTCGTTGCTGATGACATTGCCCGCTAGGAATGGAAAATCAAGCATATCAATAAGTTCTTTTACCCGCTCGGCCCCATAGGTAAATTCCCAGTGACCAGTGATCGCATCTGGTTTCATTGTCGCCATGATTTTCACCATGTCTTCACCGCGCGTTTGTAGCGATGCCCATGAACCCTGCCATGTATCACCACTATCAAGCAGCAAACAATGATTGGGACGTTCTGCGCGAATAGCTTTAACCAAAGTTGCGACGCGATCAAGACCACCCATCTTGCCGTATGTTTTAGCAAGTTGGCCAAAATCTTCAGACGAAAGAGCATAGGCCTCTGGTGAACCAGCTTTAATGCCAAACTTTTTCAGCATTGCTTTGCCTGTGATATGAGGTGGTAAGCCAAGTGCATCACCAACACCGATATTGACAGATGGTTCGCGGAAATAAATTGGTTTTGCTTGCGAGTGAATGTCGCCCACATGAATGAGGGTAACTTGGCCCTTGGCGTCAAATTTTAAAATTTCTTCTTGAGTGATCTTTTGTCCTGCAATTGCACTGCGGTAACCTGATAATGTTCCACCTGAAAGGGCAAGCGTTGCCAAGCTGGCATGGATAAAGTCGCGACGATCAATCATTGTTTTTCCTCATGTTTTTTTAATCGATTGTTGAGCAACACTTCTGAAGAGTGTTCCTGAAGAATGGATTAAAAAAGCCCCAATTTGTGCATGCACAAACCAGGGCTTTAAAGTTGTTAAGTAAAACCCAGTGTTTAGTTACGAACCGCTGGAGTTTCACCTGGCAGGCCGCGACCACGCCATTTTACGTACAATTCCAGATTTGAATATTCATCTGAACCTGCTTTGTAAGGTTTTGCACGAACCTGCTTGTTACAGCCTTTAAAGCGGCGATGAACTGAACCAGGTTTTTGCCACTTCAAACGATAAGTTGGAAAGCCGTTAATTTGACCTTCAGACAAAGTATTAGCCCGGATCATATTACCAGGATTGTCTTCATGACAATTGGCACATGACATATCCAGTTGGCCACGACGCTCATAGTAAAAAGCTTTACCTTTCTCAAAGAAAGGGTTCGCATCGCCATCAATTTTGACGTTAACAGGCATGTCGCGAGATTTTGTGCCAATAAATGTCATTAAAGATAACATTTTCTTGGAATCAAACTTCTCAGCCTTATCACCCATTTTTTCAACAAGCTCACGGTTTACCATTTGCTCAAGAGTGATAATTTTACCAAGTTTTTTGTCATATCGCGGGTATGATACAGAAACACCTTTCATATCCTTGTCAGGGTCTGCATGACAGCTTGCACATGACTTGCCATTGGCACCAGCTGTACTCCAAAGAGATTCACCGTTTTCTACCCAAAGCATGCCAGGGTTTTCAAAGTCGTCATCTTGAACTGCCCGCGTTTCGTCAGTCATATAGGTATAGCCCGAGCGACGGTTGTCAACTTGGTGCTTGCCCCAGTCTTTAGCTATAACTTCTACCGCCATCGCACCAATCATTAAGACTGAGCCCAAAGCGATTGAAGAAAGCTTCCAACCTAGTTTTGATTTTTCGTTTTCCATGTTCCCTCCCAGGTTGGGTGATTTAAGCAACTGTAAGTTTTGATTTCTTGCTTGTGATTTCGCCTTTTTCATCATGCCAGATAAATTCAAACTCGCCGCTTTTTGAAGCTTTGAATGAGAAAGACATATATGGATTAGCTGAAATAGCCCCGTGCCAATCTGATGAGAAAAAAGTTTCGCCATTAAATTTAGCAGTAAACTTATCGATGATGTGACGTGGAATAAGTTTGCCGGTTTTTTTGTTTTTACGACGACCAGATTCCATTTTATGTGTCACGAGCGTTTTGATGGTAACAATGTCACCAGCTTTTGCCTTTTTAGGCGCTTTCACGCGTGCTTTTGCCATTTTTTTTAATCTCCTAAATCAACCGCCGCAGCCGCCGATGGTAACTTTAACTTGGGTTTTTGACATATAGACTGTGCCATCGCTCATTTCTGCAATACCAACAACGTTCTGTGTGCGCGCTAGACGCAAACGGGTCGCAGCATTGGCGTTGCCTGACATTGGTGTGAAATGGAAGCTACATATCTCAGGTCCAGGGTTTCCTTCTGAAACCAAGTGGACTGTTTTAACATAGTTATCAGCTGTCATTGGACTCTCGACAGAAACCTTAACGGGAACAGTGTTTCCGTTTTCAGCGATTTCTGGCAGATCAATTTTTATTTTGCCTTCTGCAATTTTCGCACTATTTGTCAATTTCTTGATCAATTCTGCGGCCGTTTCTGGCGTTGCATGCGCAGCACTGGAAAAGCCAGCGATGATTGCTGCAGCACCTGCACCTGACGCAATTACAAATTGGCGACGATCAAGCACGTCAACCTTCAATTTGGTCATAAATTTGCTCCTGATTATTCGGTTTATTATTTTAGTGTCAACAAGTAGGCGACAACGTCTTCTACTTCTTGAGCTGAAAGGACTGGTTTGCCCTTAAATTGTTTTCTTAAACGATGCAAACCTTCGACTTTGTAAAAGGCAGGCATGATTGTGTCTTCATTGAATTGCTTTGAATCAACCATTCTCAAGCGTAATTCGCCTTCTTTATAGCGACTGGCAACACCATCAAGTGATGGGCCGATATTGCCGTGGAAAGGTTGTTCTTTAATATCTGAAATCACATGACAAGCAAGGCAATTGCCTTTTTTGCGATTAATTGAAACCTTTCTTCCATTAGCAGCATCACCTGCTTTGCCTGTTAATGATGCATTGATTGCATGCTCTTCAACGGTGTATTTTTTCATATGGCTAGCAGAAAAAGCTGATTGTGCACCAATCATGCTCGTAACCGCTAGAACGCCCGCAATGAGTGTTGTTTTTCTCACCTGCACGTGTAACCCTCCCGAAACAAGTATTTTCGCCCTTTATTGAGCTAGATCATTCTGCAACAGGAAATTCACATTTTCAAGTGTGAATGTGTTAAAATATGTAAAGTAGGCTAAAGAAAAGGCGGCAAAGTTAACAAACTCTGCCGCCTTGATGGTTTTGTCCTAGACTAAGGTCTTACGTAGTCTCGATAAAAGAGAAGTTTCGACTATATTGCGCTTTCACCATAATAAAGTGTTACGACGTGTTTTGCTTCTGCAAAAAACAACCAGCGCTCAGTAACAATGCCGACAATTCCACTAAACACAGCAATACTTGCAATGATAAGTTGGAATTGGGGGAATCCATAAATCGCTAATGCGATTAAAATGAACGGAACAACAAACCCCAAAGCCAATGCTATTTTGCGCAATTTGGTTGAGTGTTTACGTGCAACTCGATAACCCATTTCTTGCAAAAGATAATTGTCTTCGCTATGGGGTGCTTCCACCAAAGAAATTTTACCCAATTTGCCAAGGCCCGTTGCTGATTCGGCCGTACTGGTTGCTGGTGCGTTATCAACGCTACGCCAATAAAATAGTTTTACAACAAAGCCCAAAACAATAAAGACCATTGAAAGCTGACCAATTATAGGCGCTTGCGGCAAGTTAAATAGAACACTGACCAGCCATAAAAGCACCGCACCTGTCATAAGGGCAAAGGTGATGTAAGCAACACGTGTCCATTTAGTAAACCATGCTGGAACGGTTTTGAGTGAGCCATAAATCATCGACGTGCAATAGACCGTAATAAGTGACATGACGGCACCGATAATGCCAAGGCCGACTGAATAGCTTTGGTTTTCATTCAAAATAACCCACGCCAGAGCAAATAACCCCGTTGGGCCAAAAGTGGCAATTGCAGCAATGCCTTCACGTGATAACCAAGATGAGCGCCATTGGCTCATTGCCCGCCATGCCCGTTCTGGACGGCCAAGGTGAAAGGTTGAAGAGACCAAACCTCCAACAACCAAACCAAAGGCAATGCCAAAAGCAACGAGGCCATAAAATGTGTCAGCAGGCTGCAAGCCCACTAATGATAACACGGCCAGCCAAATTAACATGCCATAACCAGCACCAGAGCCAGTTGTAAAAAATATGACGGATTTTGCGGGATGCATACGATTTACTCCAATAGGCTTTAAGCTGAAAGAACTTTGTCAACCCAACGCGCCAGTAAGCCAGCGCCATCAGTTGAGGTGTCTTTATGCTCAAGTTCGCGCGGGCTTTGATCTGCTCGTTTTTGGTGTTGTTTTGGTCGCGGCGGCAGATATTGATTAACTGGCGTAGTGCCTTGTTCTGGCATTAGCGAAAATCCGCCACGTGCTTTTACAAGGTTTGAAATTTCTGAATGAGGATCACCCAAGTCACCAAAATGGCGCGCACCAACAGGACAGGTTGAAACACAAGCTGGCACGCGGCTGGATGGTGATAAGGTTTCATTGTAAATTTTATCAACACAAAGCGTACATTTTTTCATCACACCTTCTGTTTCATCATATTCACGTGCACCATAAGGACAGGCCCACGAACATAATTTACAACCAATGCAAATGTCGCCATTGACCAGAACAATGCCATCTTCTTCGCGTTTATAAGAAGCCCCCGTAGGGCACACCGTAACACATGGGGCATCTTCACAATGCAGGCAAGATTTCGGGAAGTTGATGGTTTGGCTTTCGCCCGTTTTTTCGTCCAACGCCTCAAATGAATGAATGCGGTTATACCAAACCCCTTGTTGGCCTTTGCCATAGGGGTTCAAATCGGTTAGCGGTGCCGAATGGCCAGATGTGTTCCACTCTTTGCAGTTGACGGCGCAAGCCTGACAACCAACACAAATATCAAGATCGATAACGAGGCCGAGTTTAATTCGGGACGATTTGCGAGGTAAACTGGTCATTTAATTCTACTCGTGCGTTTGCCATGCGGATTTGATTCACGGGACTGTTCGATGCCGCGAATATTCAATGCGTTCTCATAACGGTTAGCCACCCATGATTCGAGCGGGGCTTGACCACCCCCCAAAGATCCCTCAAGTGGTTTGCCTTTGAGGTCTTTGCCATATTGAAGCATATCAGGTGTTGGGAATGCATTTGGCTGGCGCTTGATTGGCTCAAACATGGGTTCAGTTGCACCCGCTTCATGTGGCAAGCACTTTGTAACATTCACTTTAAGGTCGAACCATGCCGCTTGGCCTGTCACAGGATCAGAGTTTGAATAGCGATAGCCACCTTTTTCTGGCAACAGCTCACTGATGATATGGTTGAGCAGAAAGCCTTTGTTGGCTTCTGCCGCATCTTGTTTCAAACCCCATGTGCCTTTGCGTTTTGCAATAGCATTCCACGTCCACACCGTGTTGCGTTGGGTGCCAGTTGAAAGTTTCACTTGTCCTTTGACACGGCCTTGATGGCTGGCAATCCATACCCAATCATCATTGCCAACCTTCATTTTGGCTGCTGTATCGGGATGAATATAAAGCTTATTGAACGATGTGATCTGGCGAAGCCATGCATTTTGCCCACCCCAAGAGTGATACATATGCATCGGCCGTTGGGTTAAAGCGTGCAGCGGAAACTCTTCATCATCGACCATGGTTTCTTCAATTGGTGTGTACCATGTTGGCAGTGGATCAAAGTATTCTTCAACGCGGGCGCGGTGTTCCTCAGGTGGCTGATTTTTGCCATGGCCTTGTGCTGCCAAACGGAATTTTTGCATCGGCTCTGAATATAGCTGGAACGTAATCGGTTTGGTGTCTGGCACCCAACCCATATAATTTGCGTATTTCAAATAATCTTTATTGGCATGTTTGTAATATTGTTCGTTGGCGGGCAATTCATATTGCCAAAAACAACCATTTTCAATGTAGGCATCAAGTTGATAAGCATCAGGTTTGCCACGACCATGCTTGGTGCCACCTTCGCGCCAACCAGCAAGTGGGCCAAGGCCCGGGCCACGTTCATGGTTGACGATATAATCAGGATAGCCTTTTGGGTATTTTGGTTTGCCATCATCATTGACCATGCCTGGCAGTCCAAGACGTGCACCAAGATCAAGCAAGACGGTTTGGAAAGCGCGCACATCACGGTCAGGTTTAACAACGGGTTGGCGGATCGCATCGGCAGGGCCATGCGCACTAGAAATTGGACGATCAAGCAGTGAAATACAGTCCCAACGCTCTAAATAGGTCGTGTCAGGTAACACCAGATCAGCATAGGCCACGGTTTCAGAATAATAGGCATCTGAGTAGATGAATTTCGGAATTCGATATTCGCCGTTCTCATCTTTGTCGGTCAAATATTTGATCGTTTCAGATGTATTCATCGACGAGTTCCAGCCCATATTGGCCATATACATGAACAACACATCAATGCCGTAAGGGTCTTTTGCCCACGCATTGTGAAGCACCATGTGCATTAACCCGTGCGCTGACATTGGGTGTTCCCAACTATAGCCCTTATCGATGCGGGTTGGATTGCCGTTCTCATCAACCAATAAATCGTCTGGGCCAGTAGGGTTGCCAATGGGCGCACCTTCCAGTGGGGTGTTTGGTTGTGGGGTTTTACCGCCCGGTTTTGGTGCTGGTGGAATGTGTTTAGGGAACGGAGATTTATAACGGAAACCACCTGGCACATCCACAGAACCAATCAACACTTGCAACAGGTGCAAGGCGCGGCAAGTGTGAAAACCATTTGAGTGCGCAGAAATACCGCGCATCGCGTGCATAGAAACAGGGCGACCTTTCATGCTCTTATGTTTGCGGCCCGTCCAATCAACCCAAGGAATGTCGAGTTCGATTTCTTCTTCAAAAGCAGCATGGGCAATTTCAGCGGCGATGCGTTTGATGTCGGCAGCTTTCAGGCCAACTTTATCAGCCACCGCATCAGGTGAATATTCATCACTAAGGTAACGTTCAGCAATCAATTCAAAAACAGGGCGTGCTTTTGGTTTGCCGCGACCCGTTGAGCGTTTACCAACAAAACCAGGTTTTGCTTTTTTACTGTATGCATCAACAAGCTTTTTGGTTTTTAAATCAAAGCACTGTGGGTTGCCGTCTTTATCGCGAACAAACAGCCCATCATTTTCTTTGCCTGGATTATCGTAAACCAACCAATGAGAATTGGTATAACGAGCAAGGTATTCAAAATCGATTTTTTCAGCGCGAAGCAATTCGTGGATAAGGGCAAAGATAAACAAACCATCAGTGCCAGGGCGAATGCCCACCCATTCATCGGCAATGGCTGAATAGCCTGTGCGAACGGGGTTCACTGAAACAAACTTAGCATCGCCCTTGGTTTTTAACTTGCCAAGGCCAATTTTAATGGGGTTTGAATCATGATCTTCAGCCACACCAAACAGCATAAAGTATTTGGTCAAATCCCAGTCGGGTTCACCAAACTCCCAAAATGCGCCGCCAATTGTGTAAAGGCCGGCAGCAGCCATATTCACCGAACAGAAGCCGCCGTGCGCCGCAAAGTTTGGTGTGCCAAATTGTGTCGCCCACCAGCCTGTTAGAGATTGGCTTTGGTCACGGCCCGTAAAGAAGGCAAGTTTTTTAGGATCGGTTTTGCGTGCATTACCCATCCATTTGGTGGCAAGCTCTAATGCTTCGTCCCATTCAATTTCTTCAAACTCACCAGACCCACGTTCGCCAACACGTTTTAATGGTTTGGATAAACGAGCAGGGGAGTAATGGTTCATAATGCCTGCAGAACCTTTGGCGCAGAGAACACCTTGGTTTACAGGGTGTTCAGGGTTGCCTTCAATGTAGCGAACTTTTCCATCTTTGAGATGAACGCGAATACCGCAACGACACGCGCACATATAGCAAGTCGTGGTTTTGACCTCATCGGCCGCCATGCGGGATAATTCGACTTTTTC
>JAMOMM010000312.1 GCA_027067085.1 Hyphomicrobiales bacterium | reverse complement strand
TTTTCTTGTTGTTTGTCGTCTTTCTTTTCAAGTTTCCACGAACGCGGCGCGTGCCCTGTATAGTCATAAAGGAAAGTAATAATATTCCAGACTTCTTGCTCTTTGAGCATTTCATGCCACACGGGCATGGCTGATGACCATGGTGTACCCTCACGTGGCAAACCGGGGCCGCCCGTGGTTATGCGCCAAAACAGAAACGATTCTTGCAATTGGGCGATCATGCCAACGTCTTGGAAGTTGATTGGCCGTGGGTTGAACGCTTCTGCAATATGGCCTTTGCCATCGAGCAAATCGCCATGGCAAAAAATACAATTCTTATAATAGAGATCACCACCAGCTTTAACCGCCGTTTTATAGCCTTCTGACCCTTTTGGATTGGCATCGCGAACGGGGTTAGTCAATTTCAGCAAGTTGTAAGTTTTGCCATAAACCTTGAGTGAGGATGGAGGTGCTGGATGAACAGTGCGCAACTCAACAGGTGATTCTGTGCTTGGTTTTATTTGATTGTAAACAAGCCCCGTAACACCAGCGACGACAACAAACAAAGCTGCATATCGCGGAATGGCCATTGATGGATTGCCAAGCAAGCTCTTAATCGGGTAACCAAAGCGTTCAGCCGTTGCATCGTTAAATGTCGCAACGAGAACAATCGCTACGGCGACGATGGCCATATCTTGTATCAGCAATGAACGCGGTAGTGGCGGGTATATAATATAGACAAACAAAACATATGTTGCCGCCAATGTTAAGACCGCCAAAAACAATGGGTGGGTTAAAAACCGTTTCATAGTCACTCCGGCAATTTCTTTAAATATTCAACAATCAAATTTAGTTCGCTAAAGCGCATTTGCTCGCCAAAATCGTCTGGCATCATGTCAGCTTCAAAGCCTTTTGCAATGACCACATTTGGCTTAACGATGGCTTCGAGAATTTTAGCATCTGTCATACGCTTAGCCAGGCCATTTAATTTGGGGCCAATATCGGCTTCTGAACCTTCTAGATCATGACAGGTCGCGCAACCGTACTTGGTGATTGCTGCAACCCCTGTTGTGGCTGGCTCATTTTCTTCGTCTTCATCATTACCGGTGGCTTTTGGTGCTTCATCGGCACTAGGCAGTGGAACCGTTGGACTAATCCCTGCTTTGTCTTGAAGAAATGCAGTTACAGCGTTCATCTCAACTTTTGAAAGTTCGATTGGTGCGGTATCAGCTTTGGGCATTGGGCTGATTTTATCATTGGACCCTTTTTTGCCATATCCAGGCACAACATATTTGGATGGGTCAACTAAAGATTCCATAATGTATTCTTCAATCGCTTTTGGACCTGTTTTGCCTTTTGCAATGCCTTCATAGCTTTTGTCTGCAATCCGCTCAGGAAATTCTTTAGCCAAATCAATCCCCAGCAAATCTGGTGCTCGGCCCATATCGTTATGACACAATGTACATGTGCCCTTGCCTGAGAACAATTTTTCACCAAGCAAAACCATACCCGCCATATCTATAGAACCAACGTCTATTTTTTCTTCTACGGGTGGATCGCCTTGCACTTGCGGCACAAGGTTTGCAAACCCAGTAAAGGCTAGCAAAGTAAACAATGAGAAGATCATTACACGGGCAAAAGTCATGACGGTTTCACCTGACTGGTTGAACCAAGGCGAGATAGCCAGAAAACGAACACCATAATCGCCATGAAGCTGAGCGTGATGACGGTAATCGTATTTCCCGCTTGCCCGATTGTTGGAATATAGGCATCAGGTGATTGATCTTTCATCACAGTGTAAACATGCCAGTGGGTGCGCAAACTAGAGCGGATATAGCCCATTAGGCCCATCAACCATGTAAATGCCACAGGCAAAACAAACAGCGCATACTGCGAGCGCTCTGACATACGGCCCCAGTGGACTTTTTCAGATTTTGCGCCACGTAGCATAAAGATGTCGATAATGACTGAAAATACAATAATCGACAGGGTTGAGACCACTTGCGGGACCGATGCGCCAACTTTGTAAACCGTTGGGGTGATGTAACCATAAAGCCCTGCGAACACGATATTTGTGCAACCAATAATGTACAAGGCGATGATGACCATGTTGCCCGCTTTTGCCCATGAAACCGTTGGCACACGGCTAGAGCGGTAAAACATTTGCAATGACAAGAAGGTAAACACCAACATCAAGTTCACAGCAGTATTTTTTGCTGGCATAATGCCAAGCGGACCAAGGAACTTATGATGCGTACCGCCAAGCAAACGAATTTCATCCGTCGTTAGAATTAGCGAGTGCGGTGTGACCCACACAAGAAATCCACCGACAATAACCACGGCGATGTATTTTACATATTTGGCATATTGTGCGCCGCGATCTGTACGCATCAATCCACACCACAGATAATAATTTGCCGCCAGCATGATGGTGCCGATGAGCACGGCCTGAATGATGAACAACCAAGCCAAAATACCACCCATCGCAGTAATGCCCATTTGTTGAGAGTAGGCATAAATTTCAGCCATCAACCAATAGCCCGCAAACGGGAGAGGCAAGAAACCAGCAATGGCGATAAAGTTAGAGGTGTACCCCATCCAATCATAGTGCGCTTTAACTTCGGCCCTTTTTTCAGCCAAAAACATATAGGCTGCATAACCACCAACGATCGCACCGCCGTAAGCAATGTTTGCAATGAAACGGTGAAGGTTGACAGGGTTCCAAAGTGGATTGCGCGTGGCCTCCCATACCGTGCCGATCACAGCACCCGTTGCAGGGTCAACACCTGATGGAGACATCATAAAGGTGGCCCACGCATTGGCGATAAACATAAGCGATAGGCCGACGGTGTTGAGCACCAAACCGATGGACATGTGGAACCATTTACGGTTGCCATATCGCAGGGCATTCCAAGAATAGTAATAGATGTATAGTGTGACGGATTCGAGCAGGAACAACAGTGCGTAAATCAAGAACTGCCCGCGGAACACTTTCATCAAATAGCCCATCAAATGTGGGTAAAATAAGAATAGTGTTAGAGCCAAAGTACCACCAAACAACGCAGTCAGCGAATAAGCGGACATGGTAATTTTCATGAACTCATGCGCCATTGAATCATAACGTTCATCTTTGGTTAGATGACCGATATATTCCATGACGATTGAAAACATCGGGACGGCCAGCACAAATGCGGCCAAGAACAAATGCATTTGAGCAAAGCCCCATGCCAGCGTTCTCGCATTGAGGCCACCGATCATTGGATAATCAGCGCGGGTGGGTTTGGGTGCCCCCACCAACGCCTCACCCGCCTCTTTTGCGGCATCAGCTGCTGCAAAAGCAACGTCTGGCACCAGTACAAAAACAGCCAAAATGAATAAAGCGAATAGTTTTGAAGTGTGATTCAACGCCATAATATACTACCTCGGCATCAATGACATTTGCACAGGAAGACCTTGAGCTTCCATCAGCATCCAATCCATGGTGTGGAAATATGCAGCCCACACCCCAAGAGCCAGTATGAGAACCAACCATTTATTTGAAAGAATTTTGCTCATTGCCCGCTCCTAATGATGCATTGAAACGACGCCGTGGTCGTAAATCAGTAGCCACCAAAAAAAGACAAGCATGGCGATCACGGTAATGTAAAAAACCGTTTTCCCTAAAAATTCGCTATCAGCTTTTTTATCCATAAAAATGCTGCTCTCCTGAAATATTGACTCATTTCAAGGCTCTACATTGAGCAAATTCACATTTGTGGGCATTGACGACCGTCAACGGATTTAAAATCAACAAATTTTATCGAGGTGGCGTTGCAAACGACCCATATAATCGTCAATTGTTTCCCCGTCTTGTTGCGGTATCAGGAAAATCAATTTTGCTGAAATAATGAACGGGCGCTTTGAGCCTTCACCGATGGGTTGGGTTTTCGTTAGAATCAATTTCACCCGTTCAAGTACACCGCGTGGATCTGCACAAAACCGTGGCACGGTTGATTGTTGAGCATGGCGCTCTGCCCCAGCAAAAACCATCAACAACACTCCAGCGCTAATCGCAAATACAACAAAGATCCTTTTCATCTTGGGTTTTTAGCTCAAAAAATGAGCATTGGTAGATGACTTAGGACAATTGCGTGGAAAAACATTTAGGGTTCAGATAAACATCTGCTGCGGAAACTTCGAACTAAGAGGGGAACTGTGTGTTTTTGGTTTTGCCAAAAGCTTGGGCTCTCGATGTTTTTGCAAAACATCTGCTGCGCGAAATTCGAGTTGGTGGGACCTGTGTGCTTTTGGCTTTGCCAATAGCTGGTGGCTCTCAATGTTTTTGCAAAACATCTGCCGCTCAAAAGCCGAGCTAGTAGGACCTGTGTGCTTTTGGCTTTGCCAAAAGTTTGTGGTAGAGAGGATGGGATTCGAACCCACGATACGCGTTAACGTATACTCCCTTAGCAGGGGAGCGCCTTCAGCCACTCGGCCACCTCTCCGCGGACGTGTATGCCTATGTTTTTTGGGTTTTTCAAGCGATAAGTGCAACTATTGCGTTCTAAAGTAACTTTTTTTATCAATTTCAAAAAATTGACATGGTTAAGCAATAATTAGTGTGTGCAGCACTATGGTTTAGTGGTAATGGTTAGGCACACAACTAACTGGGACGGTTAGTAGCTTTTTTGGAGAAATAATATGCGTGGTTCGCGTTTAGTCATTTGTGGTCTTGTGGCCGTTGGTTTTGTCGCTCAGGCAGGTCTCGCCTCAGCCCAAAGCTCCAACAAGAATAAAATTCCTTCAGGCTATACCTACTCTCCCTACAAACAAAAGCTGCCTAGCCCTAATTCGCGCAAGTATCGTATTACCTCGCAAACGGATATTTACGAGACTGAAATTTATCGCAAGAACCGCGAAACAGCGATTACCTTTGGCAACATCGGCATTTTTGGTGGCACCAACTTTAATTCTGGTGGCCCACGTAATCGCCCACGTTACTAATCACACGCCTATTCACACGAGAGACATATCATTTTTAGAGGTGTCTCAACGATAGGTGCATGGCGCGTTGTTTTGCAGCGCCCTTCCCACGGTGTTCAATTTGAACCCGTTTCAAGGCCCTTTAGTGGGCCTTTTTATTTAGTGTAGTTGCAACCAGCCACGTGCTTGACGCTGAGCTTCGGCGATTTCTTGCGATGTCATCTCAACTGAAATTTCAGTGCGGATTAGTTTTGCATCTTGATTTCCACGCAACGCTGCCAAGTTGAACCATTTGTGAGCCGTCACAAGGTCCATTTCAACTTCACGTCCGATGCAATACATCATGCCAAGGTGGTAAAGAGTGTCAGCAGCTCCTGTCGCTGCCATTAGTTGAGCTTCTTGCTGTTCAAATCTAGCCATTTTATATCCCTTTTCCTTTGTAGGAGTCTCTGTTTAAGCCTCGTTCAATCACCTCCATAAAGTTTGGTAACTGAACTAAATTGTTGATCGCGGTTGATCCGCGTTATGTGAACAATTTGACTCAAAGTTTTCAAAACCGCGTTAAAAATCACGATTAACAAGAGTTGAAAATTTCATTCAATTTTTATGAATGCGTGTGACCCATTTTGATAAATATGAGTCTTTTCAAGGGGTTTTGAGATTCGATTAGGAATATTGGTCAGATTAAATTTAGGGTTTGATAACCATCAAACCCTAAAATCAAATAATTACTTATTATTTTTATGAACAAACGCACTTTTGAGTTTGTTAATTTACAGGCACGCCAACCACTGCATTTACAGGAAAATGATCTGAGCCAACACTATTGCCGAGAAAATGCTTTTTAAGCACTTTAATTTTTGGCGATACAAAAATATGGTCAATGGCAACTTGCGGCAATCCGACAAGATGAGCGGGCCATGTGGGCTTTGCGGTAATCCGTTTAAGTTTTGTGTAACTGCCAAACTTATTCAAGGTGCGAGAAAATGGCGTTGAGTTAAAGTCACCCATGACTATTTTTAAGCCTTTGACCATGTCAACCCGTTTAGACAAAGCAACAATCTGGCGCCAATGCGCATTATAATAAGGTGGGCGAATTGTGTGGACCGCAAAAACGCTTAAACCACCCAGTTCTTTACCATATTTTACCTGAATAAAAGGAGGACCATTCCAGCGGGTTTGGATTTTCTTTTCAACAAAAGGAAATTTTGATAGCAAAGCGGCATGACAAAAATTAACCTCACGACAATCAACGCGGTACGGGTACTTCTTAGCAAGCGCATCCATTAACGGAGATTTTTCGTGGGAAATTTCTAAAATAGTAATAATGTCAGGATCTTTTTCTTTGATCTCATCAACGACACCCTGCCAGTTTTGATTAGACAGCCATGAATTAAACGTCATGAGTTTTAGAGCTTTGGTTTTTGCGGGAACTGTAATGCTCGCCTTAGCGTAGGGTGCGCGTTTAGCCATATACCCAATACCGACAACGCCTACGATTGTTAAAACGATAGCTGTCCGCAAATTCCACTTAGGCATGAAAAAACCAGCCAGACAGGCTCCGCCAAAAACCATAAAATGAAGGGCAAAATGGCTCGCCATATCAAATATTAAAAACATATATGATAAAGGCAAAGACATCATCGCCAAACCAGCAACAATGACACCGAGCATGCACAAAGACTTGCCCCTGCTTAACTCTTCCTCATCTTCACCATCTTCATTATCGGCTGCACCGTCTTTGATTTGGTCATCAGGTACATTTTTTGATTGTTGGTCACTCAAAACCATAACTCCAGAATCACTATTCAAGCCTTTAGCTATCGTCACACTGTAGCGAAAAAGCGGCGAGGTCAAAACTGAAATTTCATCCCCTCATGGGTATTTTTAAAACCAAGGCGTTCATAAAACCTATGTGCATCAGCACGTGACTTATCAGTGGTCAGTTGTGCCATGCCACAGCCACGCTGTTTTGCCTGTTCAAGGGCAAACTCCATCATTTGCTTACCAATACCCTGTCCGCGTCTATTGCTTTGCGTACGCACAGCCTCGATTAAGCAACGAAGGTTTCCACCACGCGACAAATACGGAATATAAGTAACCTGATAAGTGCCAACAATCTCACCATCAATTTCACCAACCCACAATTCATTGTCGGGTGATGCTTGGATGGCAGCAAAGGCATTGACGTATTTTTCTAAGCTTTCAGCGCCATCAACTTCACGGGTTTTACCCAGATAATCGTCAGCTAGAAGAGCGCGAATATCAGAAATATCGTTTTCAGAGGCAATGCGCATTGTTAAAGCACCGCTCATTTGGGTAACACTGCTTGCATCAGAAAAACTGGGGTATCTATTTTTCCGCCACACTTTTCGACTTCGGCAATTTTTTCAAAACCATTACGTTGGTAAAATGCGATTGCATTGGCATTTTC
>JAMOMM010000311.1 GCA_027067085.1 Hyphomicrobiales bacterium | reverse complement strand
CCGCTCATTTGGGTAACACTGCTTGCATCAGAAAAACTGGGGTATCTATTTTTCCGCCACACTTTTCGACTTCGGCAATTTTTTCAAAACCATTACGTTGGTAAAATGCGATTGCATTGGCATTTTCGCGCCCGACTTCCAATTGCGCTATATGCGCTTTTGGGTGACGTTTGCAAATTTCGGCAAATAACAGTTGGCCCATGCCCTTGCCTTGCGCGGCTGGTAAAACATACAATTTTGCCAGCCATAAAACATTTTCAGACTTCATGCTGGCATACGCATGGCCAAGGATGGCTCCATCACAAGTACAAACTAAAAAACATGCCTCTTTATTGTCAATCTGTCGCTTTAAATGCTCAGCGTTGTGGAGCGTTTTCGTGATATGCGCCAATTGATCGCTCGACAAGACATTGCCATAAGCTTGCGCCCATGTTTGCTCTAACAAGCTACTCACCTGATCTATGTCGTGGACGGCCCCGTCGCGAACTTCGATACGCGGCTCCATGGTCAGCTCAACTTTTTGCGCAACAGCTCGTTTACAGCTTGAGGGTTAGCTTTGCCGCCTGAAGCTTTCATCACTTGGCCAACGAACCAGCCTGCCATCGCAGGTTTTTCTTTGGCTTGGGCAACTTTTTCAGGGTTGGCGGCCATAACTTCATCAACAATGGCTTCAATAGCGCCCGTATCGGTCACTTGTTTCATGCCGCGATCTTCGACGATTTTGTTGGGGTCGCCGCCATCGGTCCAAACGATTTCAAACAATTGCTTGCCGATTTTTCCAGAAATGGTTTTATCTGAGATCAAATCAACAATGGCACCAAGTTGGCTAGATGAAACAGGGCTGTCGTCAATATCAACATCCTCTTTATTCAAACGGCCAAATAATTCATTGATGACCCAGTTGGCGGCAGCTTTACCGTCGCGTCCGTTGGCAACCTCTTCAAAGAAGCGCGCAGATTTAGGTTCTGCAATCAATACTTCAGCATCATAGGCAGATAAACCAAACTCGCTAACGAGGCGGTTTTTCTTAGCATCTGGCAATTCAGGTAACGTTGCTGCGATTTCATCGACCCATGATTGTTCAAACTCAAGAGGTAACAAATCTGGGTCTGGGAAGTAGCGATAATCATGAGCTTCTTCTTTTGACCGCATAGAGCGGGTTTCACCCTTTTTAGGGTCGTACAAACGGGTTTCTTGATCGATGCTGCCGCCATCTTCAAGAATGTCGATTTGGCGGCGTGCTTCATACTCAATCGCTTGGCCCATAAAACGAATCGAGTTCATGTTCTTAATTTCGCAACGGGTGCCAAATTCACCACCTGGCTTGCGCACAGAAACATTGACATCGGCGCGCATGGAGCCTTCTTCCATGTTGCCATCGCACGTGCCCAAATAACGCATGATGGTGCGCAGCTTAGTGACATAGGCTTTGGCTTCGTCAGCACAGCGAATATCAGGCTTTGAAACAATCTCCATCAGTGCAACGCCAGAACGGTTAAGGTCAACAAAGCTCATAGTTGGGTGCAAATCGTGAATTGACTTGCCCGCATCTTGTTCCAAGTGCAAACGCTCGATGCCAATTTCAACATTTTCTTCTGGAGTCGGGTTGATGGTTACAATCCCCTCGCCGACGATTGGTTGCTTGAATTGTGAAATTTGATAGCCTTGTGGCAAATCAGGATAAAAATAGTTTTTACGATCAAACACTGAATAGTTGTTGATTTGCGCATTTAGGCCTAACCCCGTACGCACAGCTTGCTCAACGCAATATTTGTTAATAACTGGCAACATGCCCGGCATGGCCGCGTCAACCAATGACACATGGTCGTTTGGTTCCCCGCCGTATTCTGCAGAAGCACCTGAAAACAATTTTGCCTTCGAGCTTACTTGCGCATGAATTTCAAGACCAATAACCATCTCCCAATCGCCAGTAGCGCCTTGGATGAATTTTTTTGGATCTGGTGTGCGGGTATCTACTAATTCAGGAGTCATTTCTTACACTACGTCATTTTGCTGGATATATATTTGAACCTGTGGTAAAACGAAACTACCTAATCTGCAAGTGGTGAAATAGGTTCGTTCAACATTAAGCAGGGGTTTCTCCAACATGAACCCCTATATGAACAATGGATGAATGGGAGTTTCAGGTTTGGTTCAGTTGAAAATGGTTAGTTTTATAACCATCGAAGCAACACGTATATTAACTCGTTTATAGCGGAACCAAAAAAAAATGAAAAAACTTCTTGCCCTAACAATTATCTCAGCCTCGGCAATGGCATTTGCTTTTGCAGCATCTTCTCCAGTTCAAGCAAATGGTGCAAATGAGTATGCAAAATCATATTGTCAGTTTTACAAAAACAAAGCCAAATGGACAGGCGATCCAATGTGGTGGCACCGTTATTATTCTTGCTTGAAGACTTATCGTTAAGCCTCGAATTTTACGCTAATAAATTTGCCCGTCTTACCCGTTTTCACAGGT
>JAMOMM010000310.1 GCA_027067085.1 Hyphomicrobiales bacterium | reverse complement strand
ATAAACGCGAAGACGGTGGTTACATCACCCCTGTTGAATGCGTTGGCGATTACGCTACTTTTGTCTCTCGCATTCGCGAAGACTCAACCATCGACAACGGCCTAGACCTGTGGATTGTCTCCGACAATCTTCGCAAAGGCGCAGCACTTAACACCGTGCAAATCGCCGAAAGCATGATTAACCGCGGCCTTATTAAAAAGTCTGATTAAAAACCTGATTTAAAAATAGCCCAATCACGGTTCACATCATTCAACAAACAAACAATAAAAAGCGGGCTCAACGGCCCGTTTTTTTTGCTCACAATAATTTAAACGTTGTTGCGGCAAACGCTATTCTGGCTAATACTTGCAGCCATACTTTCGCTTTTTATAAGCCCCGCATTCTAAGAGCAGCCTATGAAAAAATTATTACTTGCCCCAAATCCAGACCAAGCAGGTCTGTCCGTCAATGTTACGGGCATTAATCAAAATGGCCAAACAGTCAACATTGCAGTTGTCACCGAACGCCCATTGACGCTGTTTCTAAACGGGCAGGAAATCGTCACCATGATGACGATTGGCGACTTCCCAGATTTATTAGCGGTCGGATACCTCCTCAACCAAAACATGCTGCTCGACACAGATGAAATCACCTCAATCGATCACGATGCAGACATCGCCACCATTGTAGTGCGCACCAAACGCAAAACCGATTACGAGAACAAACTCAAAAAGAAAACTCAAACATCAGGCTGCGCCCAAGGCACTGTTTTTGGTGACATCATGGAAAATTTTGAAGACATCGAACTCAACAAAAAGGCCGTCGTCAAAACTTCATGGCTGTACCAACTACAAAAAAAAATCAACACCGCTCCCTCGCTTTACCTAAAAGCGGGGGCCATTCACGGCTGCGTTTTATGCCATGAGAATGTCCCGCTGGTTTACATTGAAGATGTCGGCCGTCACAATGCGGTTGATAAAATTGCAGGATACATGTTCCTCAACAAAATCGATTCAGCAGACAAATTATTTTACACAACAGGTCGTTTGACCAGCGAGATGGTCATTAAAACCGCAAAAATGGGCATCCCTGTGCTTTTATCACGTTCAGGGTTCACCGCGTGGGGCGTAGATTTAGCCAAACAAGTCGGCATGACCTTAATCGGTCGTATGCGTGGTGAACGGTTCACGGTTTTAGCTGGCCAAGAAAGAGTTGAGTTTGACCATGAGTGACCACAAAAAACGCCCGCCAATTTTCGGTGTCATTGGTTGGAAAGACTCTGGAAAAACAACCTTAGTCGAACGCTTGATCGAGGAGTTCACCATCCGCGGTCTGACGGTATCGGCCATTAAACACGCCCACCACGTGTTCGACATCGATCACCCCCATAAAGATTCTTATAAATTCCGCTCAGCAGGTTCCCGCCGCACCGCCATCGTCTCACGCAATCGCTGGGCCATGATCCATGAATTGCGCAACGAAGAAGAACCGAGCCTTGATGAAGTCATCTCACACATTGGTACGTGCGATCTCATCTTAATTGAGGGCTACAAATGGGCCAAGTTTGATAAAATCGAAGTGCGTAACACCACCAACGGTAAAAAGAATCTTGCACCGCAAGATCCACATATCAAAGCTGTTGCATTTCAAGGCGAGCCACAAGAAATTGATTTACCGACTTTCCTTGTTGACGACATTGCCCAAATTGCTGATTTCATCAAAAACCATTTAGGTCTATAAACACATTTTGCACGCCCATTGGATCAATCACTCACAATGAACTTTCAAACCATTCTCCATTTTATTGCACGGATTGCTTTCGTTGCTATTTTAACAGCAGTTTCCGTAGCCAGCGCCCAAGCAGATGAAAAAACCATCATCGTTCAATCAACAACCTCAACCCAAAATTCAGGGTTGTTTGATGCCATTTTGCCAAAGTTTACGGCCCAAACTGGTATCAAGGTACATGTGGTTGCGGTTGGCACAGGTCAAGCGCTTAAAAATGGGCGCAATGGTGATGGGGATGTTTTATTGGTTCATGCAAAGTCAGCCGAAGAGGCATTCATTGCGGGCGGTTTTGGCGTTAAACGTTTTGATGTC